>JBOHCO010001486.1:0-7681 GCA_050698895.1 Streptosporangiaceae bacterium | reverse complement strand
CGCCTCGACCTGCGCCGCCAGACCATCATCTGTAACAAGGTGGCCCTGGCCTACCCCGGCCGCACCCGGCCGGCCCTGTCCGGCCTCAGCCTGACCATCGCGCCCGGCGAGCTGGTCGCGCCAGGCGCCGGCCGGGATGGCGGGCAGGCTGGCGCGGTCATCGAGCTGGCCGGTGCCGGTCAGTCCAGGGTCGGCCAGTGCCGCCCCGGCCAGTGCCGCCCCGGCCAGTGCCACCCCGGTCAGTCCGGGGCCGGCCACCTCGATGACGCCGGCGGTGGGCTCGGCGAAGCGCAGCAGCAGGCTGAGCAGCGAGGTCTTGCCGGCGCCGCTGGGGCCGGTGATGATGACCAGCTCGCCGGGCGCGATGGTCAGGCTGAGGCCGGACAGGGCCGGCCGGGTGCGGCCGGGGTAGGCCAGGGCCACCTTGTTACAGATGATGGTCTGGCGGCGCAGGTCGAGGCGGCCGGGGAAAGAGAGCGGGGCGACGGCGGGCGGCTCGGCGGAGTGCTCGATGACCTCGAAGACCCGGCTGGCGGCGGTGACGCCCTCGATGCTGGCATGGAACTGGGCGCTGGCGTTGCGCAGCGGCAGGAACGCCTCGGGGGTAAGCAGCAGCACGAGCAGCGCGGTCTCGTAGCCGATGTGACCGGCCAGCAGGCGCAGCCCGACCTCGACGGCAACCAGCGCGGTGGCCAGGGTCGCGGCCAGCTCGAGCACGAGAGCGGACAGGAACGCGACGCGCAGGGTGGCCATGGTGGCCCCCCGGTACCGGTCGGTCAGGTCGGCGATGGTGGTCTCCTGGACCCGGGCCCGGCCGAAGACGCGCAGGGTGGGCAGGCCCTCGACGACGTCGAGGAAGTGGCCGCCGAGCCGGGCCAGCAGGGCCCACTGGCGGCGGGTCCTGGCCCTGGTGCTGAGCCCGACCAGCACCGCGAACACCGGCACCAGCGGCAGGGTGACGGCGATGATCAGCGCGGAGAGCCAGTCGGCCAGCGCGACCCGGATGAGCACGGCCAGCGGCACGAGGACGGCCAGGACGAGCTGGGGCAGGTAACGGGCGAAGTAGGCGTCGAGGCCGTCCAGGCCGCGGGTGGCCAGCGTGGCCAGCTCGCCGTCCGTGCCCGCGCCGGGTCCCGGAACCAGGGCGCGGCGGAGCAGTCGGTCGATGAGCTGGCGGCGCAGCTGCGACTTGACGGTGGCGGCGGCGCGCAGGGCCGCGGCCTCGCCGCCGTAGGCGGTGGCGGCCCGGCCGGCCAGGACCAGGGCCAGCGCGACCAGTGGGCCAGTGAAGGGGGCATGGAGGGGGACGGGGAGGTGGGTGGGGGGTGGGGCGGCCAGGCCGACGCCGGTGGCGGCCCCGGCCAGCAGCCGGGCCAGCAGGCCGGCCTGGGCCAGGATCAGGCCGGTCCCGGCCAGGCCCAGGACGACGGTGAGAATCAGGTAGCCGCGGGCCGCGGAGGCATGCCTGAGCAGCCGCGGGTCGACCGGCTTGGCAGACGTAGGCATGACTGTACAGATTGTATTTGGGGGACTACTAAGAGTAATGGCCGGGGCCGAATGGCGGCGGGCGGCGCGGACGGGGAGGCCGGACGGCGATGAGCACGCCCGCGACGGGCGCCGGGGCGGCGGGCGGGGCAGCGGAGCTGATCCGGAGCAGGCGCTACCTGGCGCTGCTGCTCCTGGCCGCTGCCATCGGCGCGCCGATCTCGGCGCTGGCCTACTTCTTCCTGTATGTGGTGAACCGGCTCCAGCACCTGGCCTTCACCAGCCTGCCGAGCGGTCTCGGCTTCCACGGCACGCCGGTGTGGTGGTCGCTGCCGCTGCTGGCCATCGCGGGCCTGCTGGTGGCGGCGACGATCAAGTACCTGCCGGGCGGGGGCGGGCACTCGCCGGCCGACGGATTCCACGCGGGCGGCGCGCCGATCCCGTCGCAGCTGCCGGGGGTCATCCTGGCCGCGCTGGCCACGCTGACCTCGGGCGCGGTGCTGGGGCCGGAGGCGCCGCTGATCGCGATCGGCGGCGGGCTGGCGGTCTGCGTGGTCCGGCTGAGCCGCCGGGACGTGCCGGCCAGCGCGGAGCAGATGGTGGCCGGGGCGGGCAGCTTCGCGGCCATCAGCACGCTGCTGGGCTCGCCGCTGCTGGGCGGGGTGCTGCTGATGGAGGCCATCGGGCTGAGCGGCGTGATGCTGGAGCTGGTGCTGATGCCGGGCCTGCTGGCCGCCGGGGTCGGGGCACTGATCTTCACCGGCCTGGACGCCTGGACCGGCCTGGGCGCTTTCTCACTGAAGATCCCGCACGTGCCGCACGTGGGCGCGCCGACGGTCTCGGAGTTCGGCTGGGCCTTCGTGATCGGGGTGGCCGCGGCGCTGACCGGTATCGGCATCCGCCGCCTGGCGCTGGTTATCCGGCCGCTGGTCGAGCGGCGCATGCTGCTTTTCACCCCGGTGGTCGGGCTGGCCGTCGGCGGGCTGGCGGTGGCCTACGCGGAGGGCAGCGGCCGGTCGCCCAGCGAGGTGCTGTTCTCGGGCCAGTCTGCGCTGCCCAAGCTGGTCGAGCACGCCAGCTCGTACTCGGCGTGGATCCTGCTGCTCCTGATCGCCTGCAAGGGCCTGGGCTACGCGCTGTCGCTGAGCAGCTTCCGGGGCGGGCCGGTGTTCCCGTCCATGTTCCTGGGCGCGGCGGGCGGCATGGCGCTGTCGCACGTGGCCGGGCTGACCATGGTGGCGGGCACGGCCATGGGCATCGGCGCGATGTGCGCGGTCATGCTCCGCCTGCCGATCACGGCGGTGCTGCTGGCCACGCTGCTGTTCTTCTCCGACGGGCTGGCGGTGATGCCGGTGGTCATCGTGGCCGTGGTCGTGGCCTACGTGCTCTCGAGCCGGTGGAGTCCGCAGGCGTCTTCCGAGGCGAAGCCGGCCCAGCCCAAGGAGCCGGTGCCCGCCGCCGGCGGCTCGGCGGCGGCTAGCAGTTCGCCGGCCTCCTGAGCCGCTAGCTGGCCGCGCCGCTCAGCGCGACCACGGTGTCGCCGTCGCGCCGGGCGGGCGTGCGCCGCCGGGTGGCGGGGTCCAGCCGCCCGTCGGCCCGGACCAGGAACAGCAGGTCGTGCCCGGCGGGCAGGACGTCGGCCGAGCGCAGCGCGACGATCCTGGCCCCGTCCTCGTAGCGGCTGGCCAGGGTGGACCGGTTCAGCGCGGACCCGAACAGCACGTCTCCGCCGGTGAACGGGGCGACCACGCCCCGGCCGCCGGCCGGCGGCCCGAGCCGGAACACCCGGTCGCCGACGGAGTAGCGCAGCACCGACGCGGCCAGCGCGTTGAAGTCGTCCTCGCCGGTCAGCAGCAGCACGGTGTTGATGCCCGAGGGGTCGGCCCGGTCGGCGGTCACCGACGCCAGCAGCTCGCCCGGGGCCAGCTGCAGCGCGGCCTCGGTGATCTGCTCGCGCTGGCGCTCCAGGCCGGCCCACATCAGCACGTCGAGCCCGGCGGTCTGGAGGATCCGGCCCAGGTCGATGACCCAGGCGTCCCCGCCGACCAGCAGCGGCCGGGACCGGGGCGAGCGCAGCACCCCCAGCCACCGGGCGGTGGGGGCCGCGGTCAGGCCGTAGACGATGATCGTCCCCATGATCACCAGCAGGGTGACCGGCAGGATGCGGCCCGCCCCGGCGATTCCGGCCCCGGCCAGCTGGGCCCCCACCACCGCGGCCAGGGCGGCGGCGGCGACGCCGCGCGGCGCCATGAAGCCGGCGAACAGCCGCTCGCGCCGGGTCAGGCCGCCGGGCCGGGTGGCCAGCATGGCCACGGCGGGGCGGGCGACCAGCACCAGCGCGGCGACCACGACCAGGGTGGGCAGGACCAGCGGCCACAGCTCGTGCGGGGTGACGGTGGCGGCGACCGACACCAGCAGCACGTCGATGGTCAGCTGGATCGGCATCTCCAGGAACGGCAGCCGGGCCGGGATGTCGAAGCCGGGCCGGTTGGCCAGGACCAGGCCCATGATGATCGCGGCGATGATCCCGGTGCCGGCCCGCAGCACGTCGCAGCCGCCGGCCACCGCGATCACCACGGCCAGCTGGGTGCTGGTGCCCAGGGGCTGGGCTACGGCCAGCTTCTGGAGGGCCAGCCAGAGCAGCAGCGTGCCGACGATGCCGCCCGCCACCCCGATGCCGAGGCTGGCCGCCAGCCGCCCGATCTGGTCGGCGATGTCGCCGCTGCCGCTGACCAGGACGGCGTGGAACACGACCACGGTCAGGATCGCCCCGGCCGGGATGACCAGGTTGCTCTCCCAGGTCAGCACGCGGCCCAGCCGCTCGGCGGGCCGCACGATGTCCAGCAGCGGCCCGAGGACGGCGGGCCCGGACATGACCAGCACGGCGCCGAGCACGACCGCGGCCCCGGCCGAGATGCTCAGCACGGGGGCCGCGACCAGCGCGGCCAGCGCGGCGGTGGCCGGCACTCCGATGCCGACCAGCCAGAACACGCTGCGCCGGGTCGGGCCGGCCAGGTAGTGCAGGTCCACGTTCAGGCCGGAGTAGTACAGCAGCACCGCGACGGCCAGCCAGATCAGCGGCAGGTAGGCCGAGCCGAGCAGCCGGTGCAGGTTCACGTCGCTGGTCACCATGCCCGCGATGAAGCCGGCCGGCAGCAGCACGGCGACCGGCGGGATGCGCAGGCGGGTGGCGAGCACCTGAGAGCCCACGGCGAGGGCAAAGATCAGCCCGACGCCCAGCATGACGTGGCTCGTGGTCACAGCCGTCCCCCGCAGCCGCCGTCAGCTCAGTGTTTCGCCCGGTCCGCCGCGTCGGCCGGCGCGAACTCGTCGTAGACGTCGGCCACCAGGCCGACCTGGGACGTGGTGAAGGCCCGCTCGCGGCGCGAGTCCCTGGTGAAGGCCAGCCACCAGGTCAAGATCGCGCCGGCCCGGTTGCGGTAGCCGGTGAGGAAGACGATGTGGATGAACAGCCAGGACAGCCAGCCCGCGAAGCCCCCCAGCCGCACCGGTCCCGCCGACAGCACGGCCCGGCCCCGTGAGATGTAGGCGGCCGAGCCCAGGTCGAGGTACCGGAACCGGCCGCCGGGCTTGCGGCCGGTGACCTGGCGGCCGATCCGGCGGCCGGCGTAGTAGCCCGACTGCATGGCCACCTCGGCGACTCCCGGCAGCTTGCGCAGGCTCATCAGGTCGCCGATCACGGAGATCTCCGGATGGCCGGGGATGGTCAGGTCGTCGCGGACCTGGATGCGCCCGGCCCGGTCGGTCTTCGCCCCGGTGGCCTCGGCGACGGCGGCGGCCACCGGCGGCGCGCCGACGCCCGCCGTCCACAGCGCCACCCCGACCTCGTGCCGGACCATGGTGCCGTCCTTGGTCCTCACCGTGACCCCGGTCATGTCGATGTCGGTGACCCGCGCGTTCATGTGCAGTTCCACGCCCAGGTCGAGCAGGGACTGGGCGGCGATGTCCGACAGCCGGGTGCCGAAGCTGGCCAGCGGCGCGTCGCCGCCGTCGAACAGCAGCACCCGGGCGTCCTCCGGGCGGATCCGGTGGAACTCGTCCCGCAGCGTCTTGGTGGCCAGTTCGCGGATCTGCCCGGCCAGCTCCACGCCGGTCGGCCCCGCACCGACCAGCGCGAAGGTCAGCCAGCGCTGCTGCTCCTTGGCGCTGCTGGCCAGCTCGGCCATCTCGAACGCGGTGAACACCCGGCGCCGGATCATGAGCGCGTCGGCGATCGTCTTCATGCCCGGCGCCAGCCGCGCGAACTCGTCGTGGCCGAAGTAGGACTGCCGGACCCCGGCGGCCACGATCAGGTAGTCGTAGCCGACCTCGACGGTCTCGCCCATCGGCCGCCTGGCGTGCAGCAGGCGGCGCTCGGCGTCAATGCCGGTGACCTCGGCCATCTCGCACTCGACGTTGCGGTGCCGGCGCAGCACCTGCCGCAGCGGCGCGCTGATCTGGCCCTCCGACAGGATGCCGGTCGCGACCTGGTATAGCAGCGGCTGGAACAGGTGATGCTGGGCCCGGTCGATGAGCGTCACCGAGACCGGGCTCTTGCGCAGCGCGCGGGCGGCGAACAGGCCCCCGAAACCGCCCCCGACGATCACGACGCGTGGCACGCCCCCGTTAGCCAAAGGTCAGCCCGCCGGGTTGTGCCACGCTTCACCGCGCGGCAGTAGCTTGTCGGCCTCGGCCGGGCCCCAGGTGCCCCTGGCGTAGGTGTGGACCGGAACCACGTCGGCGCCGAGCACCGGCTGGACCACATTCCAGGCCGCCTCGACGGTGTCCTGGCGGGCGAACAGCCAGCGGTCGCCGCTGAGCGCGGCGCCGATCAGCCGGTCGTAGGGCCGCATGTCCTCGCCCGGCGGCTCGGTGTAGACCAGGTCCTGGTCCTGCGCCTGCCAGCCCTGGCCGGGCTTCTTGCCGACCAGGCACAGCCCGGACTCATTGTTGGGGTGGACGCGGACTCGCAGGTGGTTGCCGGCCGTGGCGTCGCCCAGGCCGAACGCGTCGTGCGGCGGCTTGCGGAACCGGAACGACACCTCGGTCGCGGTGACCGGCATGCACTTGGCCGCCCGGATATTGATCGGCACGTCGGCCCAGCGCCAGGAGTCGGTGACCGTGCGCAGCGCGACGTAGGTCTCGGTCTTGCTGCCGGGCGCCACGCCGGCCACGTCGTGGTAGCCCTGGTACTGGCCCTTGACCACCGTGCTGGCGTCCAGCGGCGCGAGCGCCCCGATCAGCCGCGACTTGGAGTCGCGCCAGGAGGCCAGGCCGCTGCCGTCCGGCGGGTCGGCCAGCACCGTGGCCAGCACCTGGAGCATGTGGTTCTGCACCACATCGCGGATCGCGCCGGTCTTGTCGTAGAAGCTGCCCCGGTCGGCCACGTCGAACGCCTCGGCCATGGTGATCTGGATGCTCTGCACGTAGGTCCGGTTCAGCAGCGGCTCCAGGATGGAGTTCGCGAACCGCAGGAACATCAGGTTGTCCACCGGGTCCAGCCCCAGCCAGTGGTCCACCCGGTAGATGGAGTCCTCGGGGAAGTACTGGTGCATCAGCTGGTTCAGCTTCTCGGCGCTGATCAGGTCGGTGCCGAACGGCTTCTCGACCATGACCCGGTTGCCCTCGGCGCGGCCGACGGCGGAAATGCCCTCGGCGATGCGGCCGAACAGCGGCGGCGGCACCTCCAGGTAGAACAGCACGCGCTTGCCGTCGCCGACGGCGTCGGACATGGCCTTGTAGGTCCCCGGGTCATCCAGGTCGCCGTCGACGTAGCGCAGCAGGCTCAGCATCTTGGCCGCGGCCGGGCTGTCAGGATCCATCTTGTTCAGCTTGAGCGAGTCCCGCGCATAGCCGCGGAACTGGTCCAGACCCCAGCCGCTCTTGGCCACGCCGATGACCGGGACGTCCAGCACCCCGCGGCCGACCAGCCCGACCAGGGCCGGAAAGGTCTCCAGCTTGGCCAGGTCGCCGGTCGCGCCGAAGATCACAAGCGCGTCAACTTGCTGCTGTGCTGTTGTCATATCGCTTCCCCTATCCGCAGTGCGCACGATCTAATCCGAGCCGGCCTGCGACCGCGGCGGGCCACCCGGCACGGGTGATGTTGCCCGGCCGACGCGCGCGCAGCGTGTAGCCGGGCATAACTGCCAGCCTGGCCCACCGGTCCGGCCAGACGGCCGCAGGACACCAGAAATTT
>JBOHCO010001485.1:0-6449 GCA_050698895.1 Streptosporangiaceae bacterium | reverse complement strand
GCATCAGGACAGGGTGCTTCAGGACAGGGTGCTTCAGCTCATGGCCGGGATGATCGTGGACCCGTAGGCGGCCAGGGTCTGCTCGGGCTGGTCGTGCATCAGGTAGATGGCGAACTGGTCGGCCCCGATCTCGGCCAGCTCGGCCAGCCGGTCCACGTGCCGCCCGGCCGGGCCGGTCAGGCAGAACCGCTCCACGATCTCGTCGGGGACGAAGTCGGTGTACTTGTTCCCCGGCCGGCCGTGGTGGGCGTAGTCGTAGCCGTGCCGCGCGTGGATGTAGTCAGTCAGCGCCTTGGGCACCGGGCCCTCGTGGCCGTACCTCTCCACCAGGTCGGCGACGTGGTTGCCGACCATGCCGCCGAACCAGCGCAGGTGCTCATGCTGGTGGGCCAGGTCGTCGCCGACGTAGGCCGGGGCGGCCACGCACATGGTGAGATCGTCCGGGTCCCGGCCCGCCTCCTTGGCCGCGGTCCGCACCGCGCCCATGGTCCAGCGCGCGATCTCCGGGTCGGCGGTCTGCAGGATGAACCCGTCGGCCTGCTCCCCGGCCAGCCGCAGCGCCTTGGGCCCGTAGCCGGCCATCCAGATCTCCAGCTTGCCGTCGCGGATCCAGGGGATGCGCACCGGCATGTCGTTCACCTCGGCCTCGCGGCCCTCGGCCAGGTCCTTGATCACCCGCATGGCCCGGCCCAGGGTGGCCAGGCTGGACGGCTTCTGGCCGATCACCCGGCGGGCCGAGTCGCCGCGGCCGATGCCGCACACGGTCCGGTTGCCGAACATCTGGTTCAGCGTGGCGAACATCGACGCGGTGACGGTCCAGTCCCTGGTCAGCGGGTTGGTCACCATGGGGCCGACCCGCATCCCCGAGGTAGCGGCCAGGATCTGCGAGTAGATGACGAACGGCTCCTGCCAGAGCACGGTCGAGTCAAAGGTCCAGCCATGGGTAAAGCCCAGGCCCTCGGCTTCCTTCATCCGGGCAATCACCGTCTGGGCAGGCGGGTCGGTCTGCAAGACCAGGCCAAAGTCCATGATCGCTCCCTCGGTCCAGCGGCTCAGCAGCTCCTGGGTCCAGCGGCTCAGCGGCTCAGCTCAGGTACTGGCAGGTCTCCCGGTGCAGGAACTGGCCGTGGCCCGCGGTGCCGTGATACTCGCCGCCGTCGATCACGACCCGGCCGCGGGACAGCACCGTGTCCACCCGCCCGGTGATCTCCATACCCTCGTAGGCCGAGTAGTCCACGTTCATGTGGTGGGTCTGCGCCGAGAGGACCTGCCGGGCCTGCGGGTCGTAGATCACGATGTCGGCGTCGGACCCCGGCGCGATCACGCCCTTGCGCGGGTAGAGCCCGAACATCCGGGCGGGCGTGGTGGAGGCCACCTCCACCCAGCGGGCCAGCGACAGCTCGCCGGCGACCACGCCCTGGTGCAGCAGGTCCATCCGGTGCTCGACGCCGGGGATGCCGTTGGGGATCTTGGAGAACGCGCTGCGGCCCAGCTCCTTCTGCTCCTTGAAGCAGAACGGGCAGTGGTCGGTGGACACCACCGACAGGTCGTTGCCGCGCAGCCCGCGCCACAGCGAGTCGTGGTGCTCGCGGGAGCGCAGCGGCGGCGAGCAGACGTACTTGGCCCCCTCGAAGTTCGGCCGGGCCAGGTCGTCCAGGGACAGGTACAGGTACTGCGGGCAGGTCTCGGCGAACACGTTCTGCCCGGTGTCCCTGGCCTCGGTCACCCGGTCCAGGGCCTGGGACGCGGACAGGTGCACGATGTACAGCGGCGCGCCGGTGACCGCGGCCAGGGTGATGGCCCGGCTGGTGGCCTCGGCCTCCAGCTCCGGCGGCCGGGTCAGGCCGTGCTCGACCGGCGTGGTCCGCCCGGCCGCGATGGCCTGGGCGACCAGCTCGTCGATGGCGATGCCGTTCTCGGCGTGCATCATGGTCAGCGCGCCGATGCGCTCGGCCTGCTGCATGGCCAGCAGGATCTCGCCGTCGGTGGCGTAGAAGACGCCGGGGTAGGCCATGAACATCTTGAAGCTGCTGACCCCGCCGTCGACGCAGGTCGCCATCTCCTTGAGCGTCGTGTCGTTCACGTCCGACACGATCATGTGGAACCCGTAGTCGATGGCGCAGTTGCCGCCCGCCTTCTCGTGCCACTGGTCCAGGGCGGCGAGCAGGCTGGCCCCCTTGGGCTGGACGGCGAAGTCGACGATCGTGGTGGTGCCGCCCCAGGCGGCGGCCCGGGTCCCGGTCTCGAAGGTGTCCACGGAGAACGTGCCGCCGAAAGGCATCTCCATGTGCGTGTGCCCGTCGATGCCGCCCGGCAGCACGTACTTGCCCGCGGCGTCAATCACGCGGTCGGCGCCGGCCGCCCAGCTCGTGGTCAGCTCGCTGCCGGGCTGACCGAGCGCGGTGACGTGCTCGCCGTCGATCAGCACGTCGGCGGCCAGCTCGCCGGTGGCGGTGACCACGGTCCCATTTGTTATGGCGATCTTCATGTTGTCGCCTTTCGTCACGGCTGGGTCAGCCGCTCGTAGGCGTCGGGCCGCCGGTCCCGGTAGAAAGCCCACAGGTCGCGGACCTCCTGGAGCTGGTCCATGTCCAGGTCGCGGACCACCACGTCATCCTCGGTGTCGGAGGCCGCGTCCCCGATGAGCTGGCCGCGCGGGTCGGCGAAGTAGGACTGGCCGTAGAACTCGTTGTCGCCGAGCGGCTCCACGCCGATCCGGTTGATCGCGCCGACGAAGTACTCGTTGGCCACGGCCGCGGCGGGCTGCTCCAGCCGCCACAGGTGCTGGGACAGGCCGCGGCTGGTGGCCGAGGGGTTGAACACGATCTTGGCGCCGGCCAGGCCCAGGGCCCGCCAGCCCTCGGGGAAGTGCCGGTCATAGCAGATGTAGACGCCGATCCGGCCGACGGCGGTGTCGAACACCGGGTAGCCCATGTTGCCGGGGCGGAAGTAGAACTTCTCCCAGAACCCCTTGACCTGCGGCAGGTGGGTCTTGCGGTACTTGCCCAGGTAGCTGCCGTCGGCGTCGATCACGGCCGCGGTGTTGTAGTACAGGCCCGGCTGCTCCTCCTCGTACATGGGCACCACCAGCACCACGCCGTGCCGGGCCGCGACCTCGCGCATCAGCTCGGTGGTCGGGCCGCCGGGGATGGCCTCGGTGTAGGAGTAGTAGTCGGCGTCCTGGATCTGGCAGAAGTAAGGGCCGTAGAACAGCTCCTGCAGGCACACCACCTGCGCCCCGGCCGATGCCGCACGGCCGATCGCGTCAACCGACGCGCTGATCATCGACTCCTTGTCCCCGGTCCAGCGCTGCTGGACCAGGCCCGCCCGGACGGCATTGGCCATGGTCTGCCTCCCTTGCCCCGACTGCGTCGCCTGACTTGCGTGACGGCTGGCTCGCGGGCCGCCCCGCGCCGGGCCGGCCCCGCTCCGAACGTTATTCCCGTCCGGCCGCCGCCAACAGTCCCGCCGCGCGCAATCTGGTGCCGGCCCGGCCCGGGGCGGGCGGAGAGGCGGGCGGGGATCAGCTCTCGGCCTCCAGGACCGGGGCCTGGGCGTCGGCCGGCTCGTCCCGTCCGCCCCGTGAGGTGAAGAATGCGGTGCCGGCCGCGCGGTACCTGATCCAGAACGCGACGAGCACGCACAGCACCACGCCGGCCGCCGCGACCCAGGCGATGACGGCGCCCTGGGTCTTGAGCCCGTAGACGAAGATGACCAGGTTGAACAGCCCGCCGACCAGCGGCAGCAGGCCCGCGGTGATCAGCGCGCGGCCCTTGCGCTCGAGCAGCTCGCGGCGCGAGAACCAGACGCAGCTCAGCGCGATGATGCAGTACATGGCCAGGTAGAGCAGGCCCGAGGCGCTGATCACCTTGCCGATGGCCTGGCTGGCCGAGGTGCTGGCCAGGTACGGGATCAGCGCCAGCGGCGGGATGAAGCCGAGCACCGCGATGGCCCAGCCGGGCGTGCTGTGCGCGGCGTTGATCCGCCCGAACAGCCGCGGGATCAGCTTGTCGCGGGCCATCGCGTACAGGATCCGGCTGGGCTCGGTCATCTGCATCTGGGTGGTCCCGATCACCGCGACCAGGACGGCCAGCGGCAGCGCCCGGCCCAGGAAGCCGGGCACCAGCAACTGCCCGGCGTAGGCCAGCACGTCCGAGCCGTGCTTGATCAGGTCGGGCTGCCCGGAGACGCCCTCGAAGACCACCATCAGGAACGTGTACCAGATGGTCAGGAAGGCAGTGCCGAGGATGGCGGCCCGGCCGGGGTGGACCTTGGCGTTGGTCGACTCCTCGCCCAGCACCAGCGGCGCCTCCCAGCCGGCGTACAGGAAGCCGCACACCACGGCGGCCTCGGCCAGCCCGCGGAAGCCGCCCACGCCGCCGCCGACCGAGAAGTAAGACCAGGACGGGCCGTGCACCCCGGCGGCCGGATTGGACAGCTCGTGGATGAGGGCCAGGATCACGAACGAGATCACCGCGCCGTACTCGACCACGATGAAGACGGTCTGCACCACCATCGACGGCTTGATGCCGCGGATGGACAGCCAGACCAGCACGACCATGATCACCGCCGCGACCAGCCAGGTCACGATCTTCGGGAAGGTGCTGCTGGGGAACAGCACGAACAGGAAGTACGCCCCGGCCAGGGTGATGTTGCCGATGTTGGCCACCGTCGAGGCGACCACGGACAGCATCCCGGTGCCCACCCCGGCGGTCGGGCCGACGGCCCGGCCGACCCAGACGTAGGGGGCGCCCGCGCTGGGCTTCCACTTGTTCATCTGGGCGTAGCCGAAGGAGACCAGCAGCATGGCGACGCCGACCACCAGCACGGCCAGCGGCGTGGTCAGGCCGGTGAAGCCGAGCAGCAGGGCCAGGGTGAACGCGACGCTGGAGGACGGCGCCACGGTGGCGACCGACGCCACGAAGTCGCCGCCCAGGCTGATAGCCCCCGCCTTCAGGCCCGCCGGTCCTGCCCCGATGTCGCCGCCGTGCGCTTGCGCCATGTCCGCCCTCCGGGGGGAGAAGTTGTGACGCAGCGTAACATCGGTGATCTTGCTGATGATCCTTACAAACCGTCCGTTTCTGATCGCTGACCTGACAGGCTGTAGCGGCCCTGATCAGCGCCAGGGCGACCGCCTGAAGAGCGCCTGATCAGCGCCTGATCAGCGCCTGATCAGCGCCGCCCGGCCAGCTCGGTCACATAGTCGGCGAACCGGTCCAGGCTGGTCGCGAACCCGGCCTGGGCCTGCGGGCTGCGGTAGGCCTCGGGCAGGTTGGTCTGGTGGGTGACCACCTCGGTACGGCCGCCGCCGAGGTCGGTGAACGTGATCGTGGTGGTCATGCCGCCCTCCACGCCGGGCTCGGTCCAGACCAGCCGGCTGGGCCGCCGCACCTCGACGTAGACCGCGCGCATCGTGTACTGGCCGCCGTCGGCGTCGCTGACCATCACGGTCTCGAACGAGCCGCCCGGCCGCAGGTCCACGGTGATCCCGTCCAGGGGCGCCGAGGTCCCGGCCGGCCCCCAGAAGCGGGTCAGGTGCTCGGGCTGGGTCATGCAGTCGAACAGCAGCCCGGGCGGCGCCTGGTGGACCCGGCGGTAGGTCATCTCGCCGGCGTTCGCGCTCTCGCTCATGATGGTGCCTCCTCCTCGGCGGCCGCGGCGGCCGCGGCGGCCTCTCGCAGCGCGGCCAGGTGCTCGTCCAGGCGGTCGTAGCGCTCGGCCCAGGCCCGCCGGTGACGCTCGATCCACGCCGCGGCGGCGTCCAGGTGGTCGGGGCGCAGCCGGCACGGCCGTCGCTGGGCCGCGCGGCTGCGCGAGATGAGCCCGGCCTGCTCGAGCACCTTGAGGTGCTTGGAGACGGCCTGCTGGGTCAGGGCGAACGGCTCGGCCAGCTGCCCCGCGGTCGCCTCCGCCGCGGCCAGCCGGGCCACGATGGCCCGCCGGGTCGGGTCGGCCAGCGCCGCGAACGTGCGGCTCAGCTCATCGCGGCCAGGCTCATCGCGGCTCAGCTCATCCTCGACGACCGTCACCCGCGCGCGCCCCCGGTCCGCAGCTCGCCCGGCCCGCTCAGCGCGCCATCGGGCAAGCGGCGCCCGGTGGCCAGCAGCACCAGGTCGGCCGCCGTCCCGCGCAGCGGCGCGCCCTGGCCGTGCGACCAGTCCAGGTCGGTGGCCTGGAGCTGGACGCCGCCGGGGTGGACCCCGAAGTACTTCATGCTCTTCGGCCCGGTGACGCTGCCCAGCACCGCGGCCATGACCTCGTCCGGGATCCGCCGCCCGGCGCCCAGCGCAGCGGTGATGTCCAGGCCGTGCACCACCTGGTGGGTCAGCGACGCCTGGAGGCCGCCGCCCGGCGGCTTCCAGGGGTAGGTGGCCCGGTCACGCAGCGTCGCGATGAGCTGCGCGCGCGGCAGCTCGCCGTCCCGGCGGGCCACGCCGTCGGACATCTTC
>JBOHCO010001484.1:0-7158 GCA_050698895.1 Streptosporangiaceae bacterium | reverse complement strand
GAGCGGGGCGTTCCGGCCTGGAGCGGCACCCGGCCCAGGCCGGGGGCGCCCGCGGCCCGCCCGCTGGTCCGGGCCTCGGCCACACTGCCCCAGACCTGGCACTCGCCGCAGCGGCCCACCCACTTGGTGCTGCGCCAGCCGCACTCGGAGCACTCGAACGTCGCGGCAGTCGTTGACCGGGGCATGGCCGCCACCGTAGCGGGCGCCGCCGACAGTGCTGCTCGAGGCGCGGCTGCTCGAGGCGCGGCTGGTCGCGGCGCGCCTGGTCGAGGCGCGGCTGGTCGAGGCGCGGCTGCTCGAGGCGCGCCTGGTCGAGGCGCGCCTGGTCGAGGCGCGCCTGGTCCTGATGCAGGGGTGAGCCCGCATAAGCTGAGAACGGTCGTTCCGGAGCACAGCAGCATCCGGAGCAGAGGAGATGCGTTGGGCTACGTCGCCGCGCCAGCCGGGGCCCGGAAGTCGGGCATCCCGGTGGCCCTGTCAACCGCCTCGGTCTTCCCCGAGCGGGTGCCTGACGCTTTCCAGGCCGCCGCCCGGCTGGGCTACGACGGCATCGAGATCATGGTCACCACCGACCCGGTCAGCCAGGATGCCGGGGTACTGGCCCGGCTATCGGAGTACCACGGCGTCCCGGTGCTGGCCGTACACGCGCCGAACCTGCTGGTGACCCAGCGGGTGTGGGGCATGGACGCCTGGGGCAAGCTGGTCCGGTCCCAGGAGATGGCCCAGGAGCTCGGGGCCAGGGTCGTGGTCGTGCACCCCCCGTTCCGCTGGCAGCGGGAGTACGCCAGCAAGTTCGAGGCCGGGCTGACCCGCATGTCGCAGCAGAGCGGGGTGGCGTTCGCGGTGGAGAACCTGTACCCGCTGCGGCCCGGCAGCTCCGAGGTCACGGCCTACGCCCCGCACTGGAACCCGGTCGAGCTGGACTGCCCGCACGCCACCCTGGACGTCTCGCACGCCGCGGTGTCCGGCTCGGACGTGCAGGAGATGGCCGCCCTGCTGAGCGGCCGGCTGGCGCACGTGCACCTGGGCGACGGCACCAAGCCGGGCCTGCCCGACGAGCACCTGGTGCCCGGCCGCGGAGATCAGCCGTGCGCCGAGCTGCTCGGCCAGCTGCGCGCCACCGGCTACGCCGGAGCGGTGGTGCTCGAGGTCAACACGCGCAAGGCGGCCAGTCCCGCGCAGCGGCTGGACGACCTGGCCGAGTCGCTCGACTTCGCCCGGGCCCACCTGGACGGGACCCCGCTGGGCGCGCGGGCGGCCGGCGGCTCCGTGGCCGCGGGCACCGCCGGCTAGCTGCTCGCCACCGGGCCAGGGCCGCGGTCGGCTAGGCCTCCAGGATCAGCGTCACCGGACCGTCGTTGACCAGCTCGACCTGCATGTCGGCGCCGAATACGCCGGTCTGCACGTCGGCGCCGAGTTCCTGCAGGGCTGCGGTGAACGCCGCCACGAGCGGCTCGGCGACCGGGCCGGGAGCGGCGGCCTGCCAGCTCGGCCGACGGCCCTTGGCGGTGTCGGCATAAAGTGTGAACTGGCTGATCACCAGCAGTGGGGCGGACGTATCGGCGCAGGATTTCTCGCCGTGCAGGATGCGCAGGTGAAAGATCTTGCGGGCCAGCGCGGCGGCGGCGGAGGGGGTATCGGAATGGGTCACGCCGACCAGCACGACCAGGCCGGGCCGGGGCAGGCGGCTGACCGCCGATCCGGCCACGGACACGCTCGCCTCGCTGGCCCGCTGAACAACGGCTCGCACGACACCGCATTCTGCCGGTCATGACCGCCGGCCGCACACCGCGCCCGGCCGGGGCGACCCTGATTACCGTCGCGCCGACCGGCGCCGAGCTGGAGCAGGCGGCGGTCCCCGTGCTGCCGGTCACGCTGGACGAGCTGGTCGCGGCGGCCAGCGAGGGCCAAGCGGCCGGGGCGGCCGTCATTCACGTGCACATCCGCGACGACCAGGGCCGCCCGACGCTGGACCCGAGCCGGCTCACCGACACAGTGCGGGCGCTGCGTGCGAGCACCGACCTGATCGTCCAGCTGTCCACCGGCGGCGCGGTCAGCGACGGGTTCGGGCCGCGGCTAGCGGTGCTCGACGCGGCGCCCGATGCCTGCTCGCTGACCTGCGGCACGGTGAACTTCGGCGACGAGGTGTTCCTGAACCCGTGGCCGTTCATCCGCGAGCTGTACGCCCGGACCCAGGCGGCCGGCGTGGTTCCGGAATTCGAGCTGTTTGACCTGGGCCAGGTCGCCACGCTGCACCGGCTGCTGGCCGAGCTGGGCCCGCCGCACGGCGGCCACGTGCACTGCGATCTAGTCATGGGCGTGCCCGGCGGGATGCCGGGCGACGCCGCCACGCTGGTGGCGGCGGTGGCCGCGCTGCCGGCCGGGGCGACCTGGTCGGCGACCGGGATCGGGCGGACCTCGATCCCGGTCATGCTGGCGGCACTGGCCGCCGGGGGACACCTGCGGGTTGGCCTGGAGGACACCGTGTCCTTCGCCCGCGGCCGCCCGGCGACCGGCAACACCGAGCTGGTAACACGAGCGGCGACTCTGGCCGGGCTGGCACAGCGCCCGGCCATGTCGCCCAAGGAGGCAAGAAACATGCTGGGGGTGGCAAGCCGTGGCTGACAGCCCGGTCCTGGCCGAGGTCATTCGGTCGGGCTTTCTCGAGTCGCGGCATCGCGGCGTAGCCGTCGGCCTGCGCGCGGATGGCTCGACAGCGCTGGCGGCCGGCGCCGTCGACGAGCCGTTCTTCCCGAGGTCGTCGAACAAGCCGCTCCAGGCGGCCGGCATGCTGCGCTGCGGCCTGGACCTGAGCGGAGAGCTGCTGGCGCTGGCCGCGGCCAGCCACTCGGGCGAGGACTTCCACGTGGCGGGGGTGCGGCGGATCCTGGCCGGCGCCCGGCTGACCGAGGGCGCGCTGCAGTGCCCGCCCGGCCTGGCCATGGACGAGGACGCCCAGCGGGCCATGATCCTGGCCGGCGCCGAGCCCGACCGGATCCACTTCAACTGCTCGGGCAAGCACGCGGCCATGCTGGCCACCTGCGTGGCGGCCGGCTGGCCCACCGAGACCTACCGGGACCCGGAGCACCCGCTCCAGGTGGCCATCGCGGCGCGGGTGTCCGAACTGGCCGGGGAGCCGGTGGCGGCGATCGGCGTGGACGGCTGCGGCGCGCCGCTGCTGGCCATCTCCGCGACCGGCCTGGCCCGGGCGTTCCGCGCCCTGGTGCTGGCCGAGCCGGGCACCCCCGAGCGCCGGGTCGCCGACGCCATGCGGGCCCACCCGGCCTGGACCTCGGGCACGCACCGGCCCGAGCGCCAGCTCATGGAGGCCGTGCCCGGCCTGCTGATCAAGGCCGGCGCCGAGGGCGTGGACGCGTTCGCCCTGGCCGACGGCCGGGCGGCCGCGATCAAGATCGAGGATGGCAGCCAGCGGGCCCGGACGCCGATCACGGTGGCGGTGCTGCGCGAGCTCGGCGCCGATCGGGTGCCGGGTGCCGATCTGGCCGCGCTGGCCGAGCTGGCCACCGTCCCGGTCACCGGCGGCGGCCGCCTGGTCGGCGAGGTCCGTGCCACTCTCCCCGTGACCACGGCCGTGTTATCCCTGGTGCCCGCTAGCTAGGGCAAGCACCCCGCTTGCAATTGCAAGCGGGGCGTGTGACACTGAGCCATGGCCTCGGTCAACGTCACCAGCATCGGCTCCTACATCCGAGAGCAGCGCGAGCAGGCCAAGATCTCGCTGCGTCAGCTGGCCCAGAACGCCGGGATCTCCAACCCCTACCTGAGCCAGATCGAGCGCGGCCTGCGACGGCCGAGCGCCGACATCCTCCAGCAGATCGCCAAGGGGCTGCGGATCTCGGCCGAGGCGCTCTATGTCCAGGCCGGGTTCCTGGAGGACCGGCCGCCCGCCTCGATGGTCCGTGAGGCCATCCTGACCGACCCGGAGATCACCGAGCGCCAGCGCCAGATGCTGATCGAGATCTACGAGTCCTTCCGCCGGGAGACCGCGCTGGCCAGCGGCAAGACCGACATCGACGATTCCGGCGAGCTGGTCGCGGCCGACGAGACCGCGCTGAGCTGGCCGGAGGATGTCGGCCCGGAGGCCCTGGAGAGCATCCGCGGTCCCCGGGCCCTGGCCGCCGGGCCCGACGAGCCGGCCGGCGATTCCCCCCATTCACCCGCCAGCGAGTAGCGTGACGCCGTGAGCTTTATTAACACCAGCCAGACTGCGGTCGGCTACTTCTTCTGGGCCCTGCTGATCGCGGCCTTCGTGGTCGAGACCTGGGCCTTTGTTGATGCCATCCGGCATCCCTCGGCCGCGTACGCCGCGGCCGGCAAGCAGACCAAGCAGATCTGGCTGATCATCCTGGGTGTCGCCTTCGTGATCGGCATCGGCGGCGCCGTCGGGCTGCTCAGCCTGATCAGCTTCCTGCCCATCCTGGCGTTCGTCGCGGCGGCCATCTACCTGGCCGACGTGCGGCCCAAGGTGCGCGGTCTGAAGGGCGGATCCTCGCAGCAGCACCAGGGCCCGTACGGCCCCTGGTAGGGCCCCGCGGCCCCTGGTAGGGCCCCGCGGCCCGGTACCGCGCCGGCGCCAGGCGGTCGGGTGCCTGGCGCTAGGCTCGGCGGATGAGCGAGACGCAGTGGCGGACCCACCGGCTGGAGCTGGACGACCAGACGCTCCGCGAGTGGGACGCGGTGGTACTCGACAGCGGCCCCGACGGGATCGTGCTGGACCGGTCGGCATTCTATCCCGGCGGCGGCGGCCAGCCGCCGGATGAGGGCGTGCTGCTGTGGGGCGGCGTGCAGACCCGCATCGCCGGCGCCCGCAAGGGCGATGACCTGTACCTGATCCCGGCCGAGGACGACCCCCTGCCGCCGCCCGGCACGGCGGTCCGCGGTGCGGTCGAGGACGAGCGCCGGACCGCGCTGATGCGTACCCACTCCGGGCTGCACGTGCTGTGCGGCGTCGTCTTCCGGGACTACGGGGCGCTGGTGACCGGCGGCAACATGGAGCCGCTGACCGCGCGCATGGACTTTGACCTGCCCGAGTTGCCCGCGGGCTTCCGGGACACGGTAGAGGCCGCGTGCAACGCCGAGATCGGCAGCGACCGGCGGATCGACACCCGGGTGCTGCCGCGCGCGGAGGCGTTCGCGATCCCGGACATCATCCGGACGGCCACCAACCTGGTTCCGGCCGAGGTGTCCGAGGTCCGGATCATCGACATCGTCGGCCTGGATCAGCAGGCTGACGGCGGCACCCACGTGGCCAGCACCGGCCAGATCGGCAAGATCCAGGTCACGAAGATCGAGAACAAGGGCAAGGGCTTCCGCCGCCTGCGTATCCGCGTCGCCGACTAGTCGGCGACGCGGATACGCAGGCCGGACCTCAGTGCCTGATCGCGTAGGCGTGGATGAGGGTCTGGTCGGCGGTGCGCCCCGCGGCGTCCTGCGCGGTGACCCGCAGCGATGCGAACCGCGCGCCGGGCCGGGTCGGGTTGGTGATCATCGCGACCCAGCGGCCTTCGTGCCGGCGGACGGGGACGACCTGCCAGGTCGAGCCGTCGTTGTAGGAGATCCGCAGGGTCACCCGGCGCAGGCGGGCCAGGTGCTGGGGGACGCCGTCAGGCTCGCCCGTCTGGCCGTCGACCGGCAGCAGCGTGATGGCCTGGCGGGCGCCCGCGCGGGCCTGGTCGCGAGAGTTCAGGGCCGTCCGGTAAAGCACCTCCAGGAATGGCGCCTTAGCGTAACTCGCGGTACTGGCTGGCTTCCTCGACGTGAACGTCCAGACGTCCCGCTGGCGGATGGCCAGGTCCGAGTACGGCACGTGCCGGGCGGCGCTGACCACCGCCGTGTAGCGGGCCGCGTGCTGCGGCATGGCGATGGTGGCGGCGCCGGGCTGATCGCTGGCGCCGATGACCTGGCCGGCGGCGCTGCGCACCGTGGTGGTTCCCGTCAGGCCGCCGTCCGGGCCGAACCCGGACTCCGCGCCAGCCGAGCTGAGCAGCGGCACCAGCAGGTCGAATGTCCCGTTGGGCAGCCGCACGTTGACGTCCCCGCCGGGACCGGTCGGGGCCGAGAACCAGGAGCGCACGTAGCTGCGGCCGAGCACGAACCGGTCCTGCCGCGAGTTCACGTCCAGCGTCTTGAACGCGCAGTTGGTGGTCGTCATGGCCGAGTCGCCGCCCCAGGTCACGTCGGGAGAGAAGTACTCGGTGCGGGTGGCTGGCAGCGCTCCGATCCCGGCGTAGAGCCCGAACGCCAGCCCGCCGGGCCAGTCCGCGTAGCTGTGGCCGCCGGCGCAGGCCGGCCGGCGGAGGCGTAGGTCGTCCGCACCCTGCCATGTCCCTGGTGATCACCCGGGCCGAGGGGTCACGGGGAATGCCGCCGGCCAGGGTGACCCCCACGTTGTAGATGTAAGGGCTGCCGTAACGGGCTCCGTTCCTGGTCAGCCGGGCCTGCAGCCGGAAGGTGAGTCCCGGCGCCGGCCTGGCCGGCGTGACGTACGTGGGCTGGTCCGCGATCGGGAACGCCGCCACCATCTGCTGGGTACGGCCGACTTTCTGGTAGATGACGGCCATGCCGCCCGCGGGTACCGGCCGGGCCTGCGGGTTATCGGCGGTGACGCGGACTCGCTGCCCCCGGCGGGCATCCAGCGTCAGCGTGGTGGTCCCGGTCACCGCGACCTCCGGCCGGTAGACGGCGGTGAGGGACTTGCGGTGGCCCGGCGTGATCACGTAGGCGAGAACCGAGTACCGGCCGGCCGGGACCTGGCCCGCGGCGGTGCCGTTGCTGACCGTCCAGTTGTAATCGTCTGACCCGTTGAGGGCGGTCAGGATGGCGTAGGAGACGTCGGCATCGGCAGGCGCGCGGCCGTTGCGGTTGAGCACCTTGATCGTGACCTGCTGATCGCCGCGACTAGGCGGGCCCGCGGCCCGGCGGCGCAGCAGCAGGCGCGGGCGCGCGACCGACGACCAGATGGACTCGGGGGTCAGCGGGCCGCGGCGGGGACCGCGATGACCGCCGCGGCCAGGCTCGTATTCCAGGTCAAGTCAGGTTCTCCTCGGGTAGCGGGTGAGACGTCTAGCTCCTAACGTGTCCGCTAGCCGACGCTCATTTCTGAAATGCCGAGCTCCTCACGGACATGTGGCAGGTGTCGAA
>JBOHCO010001483.1:0-2834 GCA_050698895.1 Streptosporangiaceae bacterium | reverse complement strand
CCCTGCAGCCACCCACCCTGCAGCCACCGGCGCCCGCCCCGCCGCCGCCGGCCGCGGGGCCGCCGACCATGGACCGGCCCGCACCGCGGCGGCCTCCTCCGCCTCCGCACCGGCCTCCTCCGCCTCCGCACCGGCCCCCTCCGCCTCCGCACCGGTCCCCTCCGCCTCCGCAGTGGTCCGCTCCGCCGCCTGGCCGCGCACCCGAGTCGTGGTCGCCAGGCCCGGTCGGCCGGTCATCTCACCCGGCCCTGTGGCGGGGCACCCTGGCCGCCGCCGTCGTGGTCCTCGTGCTGGCCGCGGCCGGCGCGGGCTGGGCCCTGTTCCGCGGTCCTGGCGGGCATCCCGCGGCCGGCGGGACCGGCCCCGCGCGGCGGCCTACCGCGCATCCTGCGAGCTCGTCGTCGCCGGGCTCGCTGACCTCGCCCGCCGCCGGGCCGTCGGGCTCGGTGTCGAGCCCGGCCCCGTCGACCTCGGCCCCGTCCGGTCCGGCCACGTCGGCCTCGGACAGCCCGACCGGCGGGCCCGGGCCGGGCGCCACCACGCCGGTCGCGCTGGGCCCGGGCGTGAGCCAGGACAGCAGCTCGCATCAGCTCGACGCGTTCGCCTCGCGGTACTTCAGCGCCATCAACGACCACGACTACCAGGCCTACATCGCGCTGCTGGCTCCGGGCGGGCCGCAGGTCCCCACACCCGGCCAGTTTGCCGCGGGCTACGGGTCGACTTCCGACACGGGCGCCACGCTGACCAGCACCGCCCCCCAGGGCGGCGGCTACGCCATCGGCCTGTCGTTCCTCAGCCATCAGTCCGCCAGCCAGAGCAAGACCGGCACGTCGTGCACCGCCTGGCAGATCACCCTGTACCTGGTGCCCGGCGGCGGCAGCTACCTGATCGCCAGCCCGCCGCCGGGATACCACTCGACCTACCGAGCGTGCTCGTAGGGACTGCTACGCCACCAGCTCGGCCTCTCCGGTGAACGCGGCCCACAGCCGGGCATAGCTGCCGCCGCGCTCCAGGAGCTCGGCGTGGGTGCCGGTCTCGGCGACCCGGCCGCCGTCCATGACCACGATCCGGTCGGCCCCGGCCGCGGTGGTCAGCCGGTGCGCGACCAGCAGCGTGGTCCGCTGCGCGGCCAGCTGCTCGGTGGCCCGGTTCACCTCGGCCTCGGCGGCCAGGTCCAGGGCCGCGGTGGCCTCGTCGAGCAGCAGGATCGCCGGGTTCACCAGGTAGGCCCGGGCCAGGGCGATGAGCTGGCGCTGCCCGGCCGACAGGTTGCGGCCGCGCTCGGCCACCTCGTGCCGGAACCCGCCGGGCAGCCGCGCGATCATCTCGATGGCCCCGACGCCGCGGGCGGCCGCCTCCACCTCCGCGTCGCCGGCGTCCGGCCGGCCGTAGGCGATGGCGTCCCGGACCGTGCCCGGGAACAGGTACGACTCCTGCGGCACCACGCCGAGCTGGCGCCGGTAGCTGGCCAGGTCGAAGTCGCGGACGTCGGTGCCGTCGATGAGCACCCGGCCGGAGGTCACGTCGTAGAACCGGGCGATGAGCTTGACCAGGGTGGACTTGCCGGCCCCCGTCTGCCCGACCAGGGCGACCGTCTCGCCGGGCGCGATCGACAGGCTGACCCCGCCGATGGCCTCGCTGCGCGTGCCGGTGTAGCCGAAGTGCACGTCGCGCAGCTCGATGCCGCCGCGCAGCCGGCCGGGCCGGACCGGGCGGGCCGGCTCCGGCGTGCTGGTCGGCGTGCGCAGCAGGCCCTTGATCCGCTGCAGGCCCACGTTGGCCTGCTGGTAGCCGTCGAAGACCTGGGACATCTGCTGCACCGGGGCGAACAGCGAGTCCACCCACAGCAGGTAGGCGATCAGGCTGCCGGTGGTCAGCAGCCCGCTGCGGACCTCGCTGCCCGCGGCGAACAGGATGAGCGCGCCGCCGATGGTGGACAGCGCATGGACGAACGGGAAGTACAGCGCGATCAGCCGCTGGGCCCGCAGCCGGGCCACCCGGTAGGCGCCGCTCAGCCCGGCGAACCGGTCGGAGTTGACCTGCTCGCGCCGGTAGGCCTGGGCTACCCGCAGGCCGGCCACGTTCTCCTGCAGGTCGGCATTGACCATGCTGACCCGTTCCCTGGCCTCCGAGTACGCCCGCGAGGACTTCTTGCGGAACACGACGGTGGCCACGATCAGGAACGGCAGGATCGTGGCCAGGGTCAGGCCCAGGCGCAGGTTGATGACCAGCATCAGGGCCAGCACCACCACGAAGGTCAGCACCGAGTTCACCATCGTGATCAGGCCGGTCTGGAAGAACGACGACAGGGCGTCCACGTCCGTGGTCATCCGGGTCATGATCCGGCCGGTCAGCTCGTGCTCGTAGAAGTCCAGCCCGAGCCGCTGGAGCTGGGCGAAGATCTTCACGCGCAGGGTGTACAGCAGGCGCTCGCCGTTGCGGCCGACCACGATGGTCTGGGCCCAGTTGACCCCCCAGTCGGCCAGCACGATGCCCAGGCCGATGGCCGACACCAGCAGGATGATCTGGAACCGGGCCTGGACGCTGAGCAGGTGCTTCTCGACGCCGTTGTCGATGCCGCCCCGGACCAGCAGCGGCATGACCGTGCTGGCCAGCGCGTCGAGGCCGTCCAGGACCAGCCCGATGATCAGCGCGATGGCGAACGGCCGCAGCAGCCGGCGCAGCGTGAAGTGAGTGTCCGGGCCCCGGGCGAAGGACTGGTCCACGTCCGGGGTGTCGTCGGCCGGGCGCAGCGCGTCTACCTTGGCCAGCAGCTCGGGCGAGGCCGGGATGCCGGCCAGCCAGCCGCCCGCGGCCGCGGCGCCGGCCTGGGC
>JBOHCO010001482.1:0-2101 GCA_050698895.1 Streptosporangiaceae bacterium | reverse complement strand
GGCTGGACTCCCTGGACATTCTCTACAGCGAGCACGAACGCAACGCCGTCGGGTCGGTCTCCGTCCCCTACGGGACCTGCACCCAGCCGGCCAACGTCCAGGCGGGCGGCGGGGCATGCCCGGTCCGGTTCCGCTGCGCCGGCTGCGACCATTTCCGCACCGATGTTTCCCACCTGCCCGACCTGGCCGGCTTCCTCGACGACCTGCTGCGCACCCGCGAGCGCCTGGCCGCCAGCATCGACGGGGTCGACGAGTGGGCTCGTGCCGACGCGATGCCCGCAGCGGAGGAAATCCGCCGGGTCCGGCACCTGGTCAGCCAGATCAAGGGCGGCATCGCCCGGCTGGACGCCGGGCAGCAGGCCCAGATCGACGAGGCGGTGGGCGTCGTCCGCCGCCACCGGGCGGTCCATCTCGGGATGCCGGCCGTCCGCCCCGTGCTTCCCTCGCCGCGAACGGAGGCCTCCGCATGACAAAGACGGACAAGACCGGGGCCATGATGAAGGGCCGCCAGGCTGATTCCGCCCGCCGGTGCCAGCGCGTCCTCGCCGCGCTCGGCAAGGCCGCCGCCGACGGCACCGAGATCAGCGTGTCCGGCATCGCCCGCGCCGCCGCGGTGGACCGCACCTTCCTCTACCGGCACCGCGACCTCCTCGAGAAGATCCACGCCCTCGAAGCCGAGCCGCCGCCTGACGGCGGCGGCTCCGGGCCCGCCGTCACCCGGGCATCCCTGCAAGCCGACCTGCTCGCCGCCCACGAACGCGCCGTCCGGCTGAACGCCCGCGTCCGGCAGCTGGAAAAACGCCTGTCGGAGACACTCGGCGAGCAAGCCTGGCGCGAGTCCGGGCTCGCCGCGCCCGCCGACATTGACGCCCTCAACCAGAAGATCACCCAGCTGGAACAGCAGGTGATCGACCTGCGGCTCCAGCTCGAAGAACAGGGCGAGGACCTGGCCGCGGCCCGGGCCACCAGCCGCGAGCTCATGGCGCAGCTCAACACCTCGGCAAAACACGGGTGACACGCCGGGCCAGGATGTTGCACCACACCTGTCACAGCCGCTAACGTTCTTCCTATCAGCCTCTGAACTGCGCAAACGCGAGGATCTAACCTCCGCTGCGGCGGCCGGACCCCCGGAGAACCGGGGCTGGGCGGCCTACTACCGGGGAGTGGTGTCATCCAGACTGTTCCGCTGGCTGGACAGCTACGCATGGAAGCTGCTCTACAAGTGGGCCAGATGGCGCCACAGCAGCAAGCCGAAGCACTGGATCGTCGGCCGGTACTTCGGCAAGTACTGCAAGTCCAGGAACGACCGCTGGGTCTTCGGCGACCGCGACACCGGCGCCTACCTGGTCAAGTTCTCCTGGACGGCCATCACGCGGCACGTACCGGTCAAGGGCGCGGCATCCCCCGATGACCCTGCCCTGACCGGTTACTGGGCCGGACGACGCAGGAAACTCAAACCGCCGCTGGACCGGTACACCCTGAGCCTGCTCACCAGGCAGGCCGGGCTGTGCCCGCTCTGCGGCGACCCCCTGCTGACTCCCGACCAGCCACCCCAGTCCCCCGGCCAGTGGGAACAATGGTGGCTGCAAGTCGCCCGCAAGGCGATAGCCGCCAGCTATCTCACCAGCCGCGGGCACCGCGACGATGGCCAGACTCGCCTCGTGCACGCATCCTGCGAGCGCGCCCTCCAGGCGCGCCAGCGCAAGAACCCGGCCCATCAGCCTCACCCTGCGACACCCTCGCGGCTTGCTTGAGCCGTGTGCGGGGACTGACCCGCACGCACGGTTCTGAGGAGGCGGGGGCGCGGCAACGCGCCCCCGCTATCCGACCGGCCATCACCCGCTGCTGGCGGTGTGCGATAACACCGGCGGGGAGCCGCTGGCGTGGATGCTGCGGCCCGGCTCGGCCGGGCCGGACACCGCCGCGGACCATATCGTGGTCGTGGACGCGGCGATCGCGGCGCTGCCGCCGGCGTTCCGGCGGCGGCTGATGATCACCTGCGACGGCGCCGGGGCCAGCCACGGCCTGGTCGCCCGCCTGGACAAGCTCGCCGCCCGGCCCGGCTACCAGGTCATCTACTCGGTCGGGTGGGCGCTGGGCG
>JBOHCO010001481.1:0-7121 GCA_050698895.1 Streptosporangiaceae bacterium | reverse complement strand
TGGCCTGCTGGGTGAACCCGTCGCCGCGCTTCTTCGGCCGCTCGTACTCGGGCACGCGGTGGATCAGGTAGCGGTCGCCGCGGACCGAGAACTCCAGGGTCACCGACGGCTCCGCGGCCGGGTCGGCGAAGTCCGAGTGCAGCCGGTCCCGGCCCGAGCCCTCCCCCGACAGCCCCCCGTAGAGCGCGAACGTGATCGCGTCCAGGATCGTGGTCTTGCCGCCGCCGGTCGGCCCCTCGAGCAGGAACAGCCCGCTGCTGGCCAGCCGGTCGAAGTCGATCCGCTGCGGCGCGGCGTACGGCCCGATGGCCGTCAGCTCCAGGACGTGCAGCCGCATCAGGCCACCGCCTCCGCCGCCTCGGCCCGGCTGGCCGCCTCGACCGCGTCGGCCAGCACCTGCCGCTCGGCCGGCTCGGGCGGGCCGCCGCCGACGTACTCGACGAACAGCCCGCAGATCTCCACCGGGTCGGTGGCCCGGGCCAGCCGGCTCAGGTCCGCCTCCGGGGTGACCAGGCCGCCCTCGGGCTGGAAGTCCAGCGCGATGGTGTGCGGCCACCTCTCCCGCAGCCGCTCCATCGGTGCGGCCGGCCGCACCTGGTCGGTGAGCACCGCCTTGACCCAGGCCGCGGCCAGGCCGGCCAGGTCGCCGTCGGCGCGGGCGAGCAGCTCGTCCAGCGTGCCGCGCACCTCGCGCAGCGGCCGCGGCACCGGCGTGGCCAGCGGGGTGACCAGCACCTCGCCGCCCGGCCCGATGTCGACCACGGACACCGACTTGCGGTGGTCCTTCTCGGAGAACGAGAACGCCAGCGGCGACCCGGAGTACCGCACGGTCGCCGACCCGCCCGACCCGCCCGAGCTGCCCGAGCTGCCCGAGCTGCCCGAGCTGACCGAGCTGACCGAGCTGCCCGAGCTGACCGAGCTGACCAGCTGCTGGCCGTGCAGGTGACCCAGGGCCACATAGCAGGCGTCCCCGAAAACCGAGGCCGGGGCGTGCGCCACACCGCCGACGCGGATGTCCCGCTCGGAGTCACAGCTCTCCGGGGCCCCGCCCACCGGGTCAGCGCCCGCCCCGCTGATGACAAACGCGTGGGCCGCGATCACCACCCGGCCGACGCCGCGGGCCGCGGCGTCGGCGTGGATCAGCGCCGCCGCGGCGGCCAGCACGGACTCGTGCGAGCGGTCCGCGCCCAGCTCGGCCATGACCGCGTCGGGCAGCAGGTAAGGGATGCCGTAGACGGCCAGCTCGCCGGCGCCGTCGGTCAGCACCAGCGGCCGGGCCAGGTCGGCCGGCGAGGTCCGCAGGTGGATGCCCGCCGCCTCGCTCAGGCCCGAGCCGAATCCCAGCCGTACCGCCGAGTCATGGTTCCCGCTGGTGATGAGCATCGGGATACCGGCCTGGGCGAACGCCGTCAGCGTCCGGTCCAGCAGCCGCACCGCGTCCACCGGCGGCACCGCCCGGTCGTACGCGTCCCCGGCCACCACGACGGCGTCCGCCTCCTGGCTGACCGCCTGCGTGAGCAGCCAGTCCAGGAAGACGGCCTGGGGCGCCAGCAGGCTCTCGCCGTGCAGGGCCCGCCCCAGATGCCAGTCCGAGGTGTGCAGCAGTCTCATTGGCGCTCATCATGCCCATCGAGTCGGACAGTTCCGGCGCACCCGCGCGGCGTGTCGGCCGACTTTCCCGGGCCGCGGGGCCTGCTTCCGGCCCCCGACTCCTGACAGACTGTCCGGCATGCAGACCCTGGTTGCCGATCACCCGCTCGTCGCGCACAAGCTCACCGCGCTGCGGGACATCCAGACGGAGACCCCGACCTTCCGCCGGCTGGCCGACGAGCTGGTGACCCTGCTGGCCTACGAGGCCACCCGCCACGTGCGGGTCGAGCCCGCCACCGTGACCACCCCGGTGGGCCAGGCCCAGGGAGTCAAGCTGGCCAAGCCCGTGCCCCTCATCGTGCCCGTGCTGCGGGCCGGGGTGGGCATGCTGGACGGCATGACCCGGCTGCTGCCCAATGCCGACGTCGGGTTCATCGGCATGGCCAGGGACGAGGAAACTCTACTGCCGACGACCTACGCGGCCAGGCTGCCTGATGAGCTGGCCGGCCGCGAAGTGTTCATCCTCGATCCCATGCTGGCCACCGGCGGGACGCTGCGGGCTGCGATCGAGCTGCTCACGGTTCGCGGGGCCAGCGCGGTCACGGCCGTCTGCCTGCTGGCCTCCCCCGAGGGGGTGGCGCGGATGGAGCAGGCCTTCCCCACCGACACGCCGATCGCCGTCCGGGTGGTCACCGCGGCCGTGGACCGGCAACTGAACGAGCAGGGCTACATCGTCCCCGGCCTCGGCGACGCCGGCGACCGCCTGTTCGGCGAGATCTGACGAGATCCGAGGAGGCATCGTGCGGGTGTTCAGCAACCTGGCCGAGTTCACCGCGGCCAAGGGCGAGCAGCTCGGCTACAGCGACTGGCACGAGGTGACGCAGGAGCAGGTCAACACGTTCGCCGACGCCACCGGCGACCACCAGTGGATCCACGTCGACGCCGGGCGCGCGGCCGCCGGGCCGTTCGGGACCACGATCGCGCACGGCTTCCTGACCCTGGCCATGCTGCCCGTGCTGACCCACGAGATCTACCGGGTCGAGCACCTGACCATGGCCGTGAACTACGGCCTGGACCGGGTCCGCTTCCCGGCCCCGGTGCCCGTCGGCGCGCGGATCCGGGCCGGCGCCACGCTGCGCGACGTCAAGGAGACCAGCCTCGGCCAGCTCTGCTACAGCCGGGTCATCGTCGAGGTCGACGGCCAGAGCAAGGCGGCCTGCGTGGCCGACACGGTCACGCTGCTGGTGGGCTAGATACCGGCCGGGTGCCAGACCGTCTTGATTTCCATAAACATAAGTAGCCTGCGGGTACCCGGGTCCGCCGACCAGTCCTCGTCGCCGCCGCGGAAGACCCGCTTGAGGTTGCCCGCCGCCAGTCGCTCCAGCTCGGCCGCGCGGTCAGCGCCGGCGCCGGTCACGTCGATCGCGTCCACGTCCATGTGCCCGGCCAGCACCGGGGCCAGCTCGGCCTGATCGCCGGTCAGGATGTTGACCACCCCGCCAGGAACGTCCGAGGTGGCCAGCACCTCGGCCAGCGTGACGGCCGGCAGCGGGTGGTCCTGGCTGGCCGCCAGCACCGCGGTGTTGCCCGTCGCGATGACCGGCGCCAGCACGCTGACCAGCCCGAGCAGGCTCGGGGCGGCCGGGGCCAGGATGGCCACCACGCCGGTCGGCTCCGGCGTGCTGACGTTCAGGTACGGGCCGGCCACCTGGTTCGGCGCGCCGGCCACCTGGGCCACCTTGTCCGGCCAGCCGGCGTACCAGACCCAGCGGTCGATGGCCGCGCTGACCTGCGCCCTGGCGGCGGCCTGGCTCACGCCCTCGGCCGCGGCCACCTCGGCGGCGAACTGCGCCGCCCGGCCCTCCAGCATCTCGGCGACCCGGTACAGGACCTGGCCGCGGTTGTAGGCGGTGGCGCCGGACCAGCCGCCGAACGCGCCGCGGGCCGCCTTGACCGCGTCCCGTGCGTCCTTGCGCGAGCCCTGCGCGGCGAACGCCAGCAGGCTGCGCCCTCGCTTCCCGGCTGGAGGGCCGTGCACCGGGTAGGACCGGCCCGACTCCGAGCGCGGGAAGGCGCCGCCGATGAACAGCTTGTAGGTCTTGCGCACGGCCAGGCGCTCGTCAGGCATCTAGGTACGCGGCCAGCCCGTGCCGGCCGCCCTCCCGTCCGTATCCAGACTCCCGGTAGCCGCCGAACGGGCTCGCGGGGTCGAACTTGTTGAACGTGTTGGCCCAGACCACGCCGGCCCGCAGCCGCCGGGACAGCCACAGGATCCGGCTGCCCTTGTCGGTCCAGATGCCCGCGGACAGGCCGTAGGGGGTGTTGTTGGCCTTGGCCACGGCCTCGTCCGGGGTGCGGAAGGTCAGCACCGACAGCACCGGGCCGAAGATCTCCTCGCGGGCGATGCGGTGCGACTGGCTGACCCCGGTGAAGATCGTGGGCGGGAACCAGAACCCGCGCTCGGGCAGCTCGCACGCCGGCGACCAGCGCTCCGCGCCCTCCTGCTCGCCCGAGTCCGTCAGCTCGCGGATCTTGTCCAGCTGGACCCGAGAGTTGATCGCGCCGATGTCGGTGTTCTTGTCCAGCGGGTCGCCCAGCCGCAGCGTCTCGACCCGGCGGCGCAGCCGGTCCAGCACCGGCTCGGCCACCGACTCCTGGACCAGCAGCCGCGAGCCCGCGCAGCAGACGTGACCCTGGTTGAAGAAGATGCCGCCGACGATCCCCTCCACGGCCTGGTCCACCGGCGCGTCGTCGAACACGATGTTGGCCGCCTTGCCGCCCAGTTCCAGCGTCAGCTTCTTGCCGGTCCCGGCCACCGCGGCGGCGATCGCCTTGCCCACCTCGGTGGAGCCGGTGAACGCCACCTTGCGCACGCCGGGGTGGGCGACCAGCGCCGCGCCCGCGGCCCCGTCCCCGGTCAGCACGTTGACCACGCCCGGCGGCAGGCCCGCCTGCTGGCCGACCTCGGCCAGCAGCAGCGCAGTCAGCGGCGTCGTCTCAGCCGGCTTGAGCACGCAGGTGTTGCCCGCGGCCAGCGCGGGGGCCAGCTTCCAGGCCGCCATCAGCAGCGGGAAGTTCCAGGGGATGACCTGCCCGGCCACGCCCAGCGGCCGCGGCGCCGGGCCCAGCCCGGCGTACTCCAGCTTGTCCGCCCAGCCCGCGTAGTAGAAGAAGTGCGCCGCGGCCAGCGGCACGTCCACGTCCCGCGACTCGCGGATCGGCTTGCCGTTGTCCAGGCTCTCCAGCACCGCGAACTCGCGGGCTCGCTCCTGGATGATCCGGGCGATGCGGTACAGGTACTTGGCCCGCTCCCGGCCCGGCATCGGCCCCCAGACCTGCTCGTAGGCCGTGGTCGCCGCGGCCACTGCCCGGTCGACGTCGGCCTGGCCCGCCTCGGCCACCCGGGCCAGCGGCTCCTCGGTGGCCGGGTTGACCGTCGCGAACTGCCGCCCGTCGGCGGCCGGGACGAACTCGCCGCCGATGAACAGCCCGTTCTCCGGGGCGATGCGCACCACGTCGGTGGCCTGCGGCGCCGGGGCATAGGCCCAGTCGGCGAGGTCCTCCAGGGCCCGTGTCCCCGGGGGTGGCGTCTGGGGTGGCGTCATTGCTGGTCCCCTAGTCGATGGTGAAGTAGTCGGGGCCCGCGTACTGCCCGGTGAGCAGCTTGCTGCGCTGCATGAGCAGGTCGTTGAGCAGGCTCGAGGCGCCGATCCGGAACCGGTCCGGGGTCAGCCAGCGCGGCCCCGCCGTCTCGTTGACCAGCACCAGGTAGCGGATCGCGTCCCTGGCCGTCCGGATGCCGCCCGCCACCTTCACCCCGACCGTGCGGCCGGCCGCCAGTTCGTAGTCGCGGACCGCCGACAGCATCACCTGGGCCACCGGCGGCGTGGACGCCGGGCTGACCTTGCCCGTCGAGGTCTTGATGAAGTCCGCGCCGGCCAGCATGGCCAGCCAGGAGGCCCGGGCCACGTTGTCCAGGGTGGACAGCTCGCCGGTCTCCAGGATTACCTTCAGGTGAGCCGGGCCGCAGGCCTCGCGCACCGCGCGGATCTCGGAGAACACCTGGCCGTACCGCCCGGACAGGAAGGCCCCGCGGTCGATGACCATGTCCACCTCGTCGGCGCCCGCGGCCACCGCGTCCCTGGTGTCGGCCAGCTTGACCGCCAGCGACGCCCGGCCGGACGGGAACGCCGTGGCCACCGAGGCCACCACCACCGGGCTGCCCTGGACCTCGCGCTTGGCCACCTCGACCAGGTCCGGGTACACGCAGACCGCCGCCACCGGCGGGACGGCCGGGTCCTGCGGGTCCGGCCGCCGGGCCTTGGCCGACATCGCCCGGACCTTGCCCGGCGTGTCCGCGCCCTCCAGCGTGGTCAGGTCCACCATCCGGATGGCCAGGTCCAGGGCGGCCATCTTGGCGTCGTTCTTGATGGACCGCGTGGCCAGCGCGGCCACGCGGTCCCGTACGCCCACCTCGTCCACGCCGGGCAGGCCGTGCAGCAGTTGCCTGAGCGCCACGTCGGACGTGGCCACGTCCGCGACGGCGCCGGTCCACCGCTCCGCGGCCGGCTGAGTTACTGAGTCAATCCCCACGCCATGACGCTACCCTGCGGCCAGCCCGTTAGCACCAGCGCGGTCGTAGCGTGAGACGGTGACCGACAGCTCAGTCCGCGCCGCCCTGCGAGTCGAGGCCGAGGGGCTGGCGGCCGCGGTGGCCAGCGAGTCCGCCGCCGCGTTCGCCCGCCCGAGCCCCTGCCCGCCCTGGACCGTCGGCGACCTGCTCTACCACGTCCGGACCGGCGTGGCCCGGCTCAGCCACATGCTGGCCGAGTCCGAGTCCGAGTCCGAGTCCGAGTCCGAGCCCGGCGCGGACGCCGGGGGGCTCGTGACGGCGGCCGGCTACTTCAGCCCCGATCACCGCTTCTCCCCGGCCACCAACGCCGACCGCATCGCGTCGGCCCAGCACGGTGCGGCGGGCGTGCCCGCCGGGGCCATGGCCGGGGACTTCGAGCGGACCTGGCACGAGGCCCGGGCCGCGGTCCAGGCCGCCCCGGCGGATCGCGTGGTCCGGACCCGGCACGGCGACCTGATGCTGCTCACCGACTTCATGCGCACCCGCGTGCTGGAGCTAGCGGTGCACGGCCTGGACCTGGCCGCGGGACTGGACCGCGCTCCCTGGCTAAGCCCCGAGGCGGCCAGCGTCGTCGCCGACCTGGTGCTCCCGGACGGCTCGGCGGCCGGCCTGCGCCAGCGCCTGGGCTGGGACCACGTCACCATGATCGCCAAGGTCACCGGCCGCCAGCCGCTCACACCGGTCGAGTCCAGTGTGGTCCAGGCCGAGCACATCCGCTGGCTAGCCCTCGGGTAAGGGCTTCAGCCGAGGGCTAGGCTCTCGTCCTCGAACTCGGCCACCAGGCGAAGCCGTCCGCCGAGTGCGGCCACGTAGGCCGCCAGGGTGGTGCGGGTCGCCTGCTCGGCTCCGTGCTCGATCGCGGACACGCGGCGCTGGCTGACGCCCATCCGGTGGGCCA
>JBOHCO010001480.1:0-5183 GCA_050698895.1 Streptosporangiaceae bacterium | reverse complement strand
CGTCGGGCACATGCAGGTCCTCGACCTGCAGGACCACCTCGCCGGGCGCGGCCGGGGCCTTGCTGACCTGGAGCGTCACCTGCCGGCCGACCATCAGGGCGGCCAGTTCCTCGTCAGTCGCGGTGGGCGGCCGCTCGCCGACTACCTGGCCGCGCCGGATGACCGTGATGATGTCGGCGATCTCCTGGACTTCCCGCAGCTTGTGCGAGATGAAGATGATCGAGCGCCCGTCCGCCCGGAGCTGGCGCATGATCGTGAACAGCTCCTCGGTCTCGCCCGGGGTGAGCACCGAGGTCGGCTCGTCGAGGATCAGCACCCGGGCCTCCCGGACCAGCGCCTTGATGATCTCCACCCGCTGCTGGACGCCGACTGGGAGCTCCTCGATCCGCGCGTCCGGGTCGACCCGCAGCCCGTAGCGCTCGGACAGCTCACGCACCTCGTTGCGCATGGAACGGCGGTCCAGGAGGCCGAGCCGGCGGGTCCGCTCGGCGCCCAGCGTCACGTTCTCGGCGACGGTGAAGACGGGCACCAGCATGAAGTGCTGGTGGACCATGCCGAAGCCGGCCTTGATGGCGTCCTTGGGCGAGCGGAGCGTGACCGGCTGGCCGTCGGCCAGGATCTGGCCCTCGTCGGGCTGGGTCATCCCGTACAGGACGTTCATCAGCGTGGTCTTGCCGGCGCCGTTCTCGCCGAGCAGCGCGTGGATCTGGCCCGGCTCTACCTCCAGGCTGATCCCGTCGTTGGCCACGAGCGGGCCGTATCGCTTGGTAATCCCCTGCAGCTCGAGCCGCACCGCTCCTCCCTCCGACCCGTTGCCCAGCTAAGTGTGGCCGGCTCGCTGATCCGGACGGCCGCCGGCCAGGGCGGCGCTAGCGCTGCCCTGGCCGGTCACGGCTGCCGCGGACTAGACCGGGCTCTTGGTCGCCGGCTTGATCTTGCCGCTGATGATCTGCTGCTTGATCGTGTTCAGCTGGGACTGCAGGGACGCGGGCACCTTGCTGGCGAAGTCGTGGAACGGCGAGAGCACGACCCCGCCGTTGGCCAGGGTGCCGATGTAGTTGCCGCCCTTGAAGGTGTTGTCGGCCGCGGACAGCACCGCCGCCTTGACCGACGCCTGGATGCCCTTGGTCACGCTGGAGATGAAGTACTTGCAGTACTGCGCGGCGCTGATGCAGCCGTCGGTGTCCACCCAGAGCATGTTGACCTTCTGCGAGCCGGCCGCGGCGTTCGCGTTCTGGACCGCCTTGGCCGCGCCCAGGCCGACATTCCCGGCCACCGGGAAGATCACGTCGGCGCCGTCGCTGATGAACGTCTGGGTCAGCGTCTGGCCCTTGGTCTGGTTGGTGAAGTCACCGGTGAAGCTGCCGTTCTGGGTCTTCTCGTTCCAGCCGAGCACCTGGACGTGCGCGTGGTGCTGCTTGTTGTAGTACTGCACGCCGTCCCAGTAGCCGTCCATGTAGATGGTCACCGTCGGCAGCTTCTGCCCGCCGAAGGTGGCCACCTTGCCCGTCTTGGACATGCCGGCCGCGAGGTAACCGCCCAGGAAGCCGTCCTGGACGGTGTTGAAGACCAGCGCGTCGATGTTCTTGACCGCCGGGGAATAGCTGAAGTCGACGATCGCGAACTTCTGATTCGGGTTGGCCTTGGCCGCCGTCTGGGTGTTTCCGCCCATCAGGAATCCGACCGTGACGATGATGCCGCACTTCTTCTGGATGAACTGGTTGATATTGGGCGTGTAGTCGCTGCCCGAGGACGATTGCAGGTAGGTCACCTGCACGTTCGAGTTGGCCTTGGCCGCTTCCTGCATGCCCTGCCAGGACGAGGCGTTGAAGGACCGGTCATCGATGCCGCCGGTGTCAGTCACCATGCAGCCAAGGAACTTGCCGGCCGTGGACGCGGTGCTCGACGAGGAACTGGGCGCACTGCTGCTGCCACTCGAGCCAGCATTCGGCGCCGAGGTGCTGGAACCGCAGGCCGCGAGCAGCGCGACAGCGCTGACGGCGGCTGCGGTCCTGAGGGTCGCCTTCACCGATACCTCCTATGTCAATGGCAGCCTGGCTGCCCAGAGAAAGCCGGATCCAGCCGCCGCCCTCGACCAGGACGGCCGCTCCCGGTTTCAATCCCCCCAAGGGATGCCCGAAGGGTAACGGTGCCCGAAGCCAGGGGAAAGAAGGAAGCCTTGTCTGAGGTGCCCTGTTGCACAATTGAGACCCTCAGGTCGAGCCGCCCGGCTCGTGCCGCGACCGCGGAGGTTCCATGCTCGGATCCACGAAGATTGACTGGTCAGCGCTGCGCGCCGCCGCCACCGCGGTGGCCGGGCGGGCCTACGCCCCCTACTCCCGGCTGCGCGTCGGCGCGGCCGGGCTGGCCCCGGACGGGACCCTGGTCACCGGCTGCAACGTCGAGAACGCCTCCTTCGGGCTGACGCTGTGCGCCGAGTGCGGGCTGGTGTCGGCCCTGCACGCGGCGGGCGCGGACCGGCTGGTGGCGGTCAGCGTGGTGGCCGGCGACGGGGCCCCGCTGGTGCCCTGCGGCCGGTGCCGCCAGCTGCTGCTCGAGGCCGGCGGCCCCGGCCTGCTGCTGGACGCCGACGGCGGTCCGCGGTCGCTGGGCGAGCTGCTGCCCGGCGCGTTCACCGGCGGTGACCTGAGCGCCCGGCGCGAGGACGGGCCGGCTGAGGATGGGGAGGCGCCCGATGCCTGACGTCGTCGACCTGATCCGGGCCAAGCGCGACGGCGGCCGCCTGGCCGACCCCGACATCGACTGGCTCATGGCCGCCTACACCGGCGGCCAGATCGCCGATGAGCAGATGTCCGCGCTGCTGATGGCGATCTTCTTCCGCGGGCTGGACCCCGCCGAGCTGCGGACCTGGACCGCCGCCATGATCGCCTCCGGGGAGCGGCTGGACCTCAGCGCCGTGCCCGCCCCGACCGTCGACAAGCACTCCACCGGCGGGGTCGGCGACAAGGTCTCGCTGATCCTGGCCCCGCTGGTGGCCAGCTGCGGCGCCGCCGTGCCGCAGCTGTCGGGCCGCGGCCTCGGTCACACCGGTGGCACCCTGGACAAGCTGGAGTCCATCCCCGGCTGGCGGGCCCAGCTCGACAACGCCGAGATCGTCTCCGTGCTGCGCACCGCCGGGTGCGTCATCTGCGCTGCCGGGGCGGGGCTGGCCCCGGCGGACCGGCGCCTGTACGCGCTGCGCGATGTCACCGGGACCGTGGAGTCCATCCCGCTCATCGCCAGCTCGATCATGTCGAAGAAGATCGCCGAGGGCACCGGCGCGCTGGTCCTGGACGTGAAGGTCGGCAGCGGGGCGTTCATGAAGCAGATCGACGCCGCGCGCGAGCTGGCCCGCACCATGGTCGAGCTCGGCGCCGCCGCGGGCGTGCGCACCAGCGCGCTGCTGACCAGGATGGACACCCCGCTGGGGCGGGCCGCAGGCAACGCGCTCGAGGTCGCGGAGTCGGTCGCCGCCCTGCGCGGCGAAGGCCCGGCCGACCTGGTCGAGGTCACCCTGGCCCTGGCCCGCGAGATGCTCGCGCTGGCCGGGATCGAGGCCGACCCCGCCGCCGCGCTGGCCGACGGGCGGGCCCTGGCCAGGTACCAGGGGATGATCGCCGCCCAGGGCGGCGACCCGTCCGCGCCGCTCCCGGCAGCGCCGTACCGCACCGTCGTGACGGCGGCCGAGTCCGGATACCTGCGTGGCCTGGACGCGTTCGGGGTCGGCGTGGCCGCCTGGCGGCTGGGCGCCGGCCGGGCCCGCAAGGAGGACGCCGTGAGCGCCGCGGCCGGGGTCATCTGCCTGGCCAAGCCCGGCGACCAGGTCACCGCCGGGCAGCCCCTGCTCGAGCTGCACGCCGACGACGAGGCCCGGTTCGGCCGGGCCCTGGACGCCCTCGACGGCGCCATCCAGATCGGCCCCCGGCCGCCTGAGCCCCGGCCCGCCGTGCTGGAGCGGATCGGCCCCTGAGACATCGGCCCCCTGTTACGGAGCTGACTCGTGGTGCAGGGGTCCTCGTCTGGGACAATGACGCCATGACGCCAACGCTGGCCGAGATCCGCCGGGTGCCCAAGGTCCTGCTGCACGACCACCTGGACGGCGGGCTGCGCCCGGCCACGATCGTCGAGCTGGCCGCCGAGACCGGCTACCGCGACCTGCCCACCACCGACGCCGGCGAGCTGGCCGCCTGGATGGGGGAGGTCGCCCGGCGCGGCTCGCTGGAGCTGTACCTGGAGGCCTTCCAGCACACCGTCGGCGTCATGCAGACCAGGGAGGCCCTGCTGCGGGTGGCCGCCGAGTGCGCCAGGGACCTGGCCGCCGACGGCGTCGTCTACGCCGAGGTCCGGTTCGCGCCCGAGCTGCACCTGACCCGCGGCCTCAGCCTCGACCAGGTCGTCGAGGCCGTGCTCGAGGGCTTCCGGCGTGGCAGCGCCGGCACCCCCATCACCGTCTACGCCCTGCTGACCGCCATGCGGACCGCCGCCAGGTCACTGGAGATCGCCGAGCTGGCCGTGCGCCACCGCGACGCCGGCGTGGTCGGCTTCGACATCGCCGGGGCCGAGGCCGGCAGCCCGCCCAGCCGTCACCTCGACGCCTTCCAGTACGTGGCCAGGGAGAACTTCCACATCACCATCCACGCCGGCGAGGGCTTCGGCCTGCCGTCGATCTGGGAGGCCCTCCAGTGGTGCGGCGCCGACCGCCTCGGCCACGGCGTCCGTATCATCGACGACATCTCCGTGCCCCGCGACGGCAACGCCACCCTCGGCCGCCTGGCCAGCTATGTCCGCGACCGCCGCATCCCGCTGGAGATGTGCCCCACCTCCAACGTCCAGACCGGCGCCGTGGCCTCGATCAAGGAGCACCCCATCGGGCTGCTGCGCGAGCTGCTGTTCCGGGTCACCGTGAACACCGACAACCGGCTGATGAGCGGCGTCACCCTGTCGTCGGAGTTCCACGCGCTGGCCGAGGCCTTCGGCTACGGCTGGGGCGACATCGAGTGGCTGACCCTCAACGCCATGAAGAGCGCGTTCGCGCCCTTCGACGAGCGCCTCCGCCTGATCAACACGGTCATCAAGCCCGGCTTCGCCACCGCCAGGGCGTCCCGCGTCTCCGCGGCCCCCCGCCTCACCGGCGCCTAAACCCCGGGTGCCGCCAGCCCTAGTCCCACCAGAAGGTCCAGATC
>JBOHCO010001479.1:0-5048 GCA_050698895.1 Streptosporangiaceae bacterium | reverse complement strand
GCCGCTGACCTGAGAACCTCGACCGAGGACGAGCTGGAGCTCAAGCTGGCCGAGGCCAAGATCGAGCTGTTCAACCTCCGTTTCCAGGCCGCCACCGGGCAGCTGGAGAGCCACGGCCGGCTGCGTGCCGTGCGCAAGGAGATCGCGCGCATCTACACGGTGAAGGGCGAACGTGAGCTCGGCATCGTGCGGCTTGAGGAGGAGGCGGAGACCGATGAGTGAGCCCCAGGGCGCGCTCGCGCAAGATGAGGCGGCGACCGACGGTCTGTCGCGTGGCTACCGCAAGGTGCGTGAGGGCCTCGTGGTCAGCGACAAGATGGACAAGACCGTCATAGTCGAGGTGGAGGACCGGGTCAAGCACCCGAAGTACGGCAAGGTCATCCGCCGCACGAAGAAGTACAAGGCACACGACGGCGAGAACGCCTGCGGCGTCGGGGACCGAGTGCTGCTGATGGAGACCCGCCCGCTGTCGGCCACCAAGCGCTGGCGCGTCGCGGAGATCTTGGAAAAGGCGAAGTAGCCAGCAGGGCCCGCCAGCTTCCCCCAGGGGGGCGGCGCGTTGAGAAGCAGGAGTTGACGTGATCCAGCAGGAGTCGCGGCTCAAGGTCGCCGACAACACCGGAGCCAAGGAGATCTTGTGCATCCGGGTGCTCGGCGGTTCGAGCAGGCGATACGCGGGCATCGGCGACGTTATCGTCGCCACCGTCAAGGATGCCCTCCCCGGTGCCGGGGTGAAGAAGGGCGACGTGGTCAAGGCCGTAGTCGTCCGCACGCGCAAGGAACGGCGCCGCGGCGACGGGTCCTACATCCGCTTCGACGAGAACGCTGCCGTGCTGATCAGGGATGGCGGGGACCCGCGCGGGACCCGCATCTTCGGGCCGGTGGGCCGCGAACTGCGGGAGAAGCGATTCATGCGGATCATCTCGCTCGCGCCGGAGGTGCTGTGATGAAGATCAAGAAGGGTGATCACGTCATCGTGACCGCGGGCAAGGACCGCGGCCGCGAGGGCACGGTGATCCTCGCCTACCCGGACAAGCAGCGAGTGCTGGTCCAGGGCGTCAACATGATCAAGAAGAACACGAAGGTGGACTACCAGGGTCGCCGTGGCGCCAAGGAAGGCGGCATCGTGCACCAGGAAGCCTCGATTCACGTGAGCAACGTCCAGCTGGTCGACCCGGAGAGCAAGAAGCCCTCGCGGGCCGGATACCGGGTTGGCGAGGACCAGAAGAAGGTCCGGATCTCCCGGGCCAGCGGTAAGGATGTCTGATGGCGGCCACAGCAAACATTGACCAGTCGGATGGCGCGACTGGGGTGGCCGTGGCCGAGCGCTCCGTGCCGCGGCTGAAGCAGCGGTACCAGAGCGAGATCCACGCCGCGATCCGCGAGGAGTTCAGCTACCCCAACGTCATGCAGGTGCCCACGCTGACCAAGATCGTGGTCAAGATGGGCGTCGGCGAGGCGGCCAGAGACGCCAAGCTCATCGACGGCGCGGTCAAGGACCTGGCCGTGATCACCGGGCAGAAGCCGGTGGTCGCGCGGGCCCGCAAGTCGATCGCGCAGTTCAAGCTGCGCGAGGGCATGCCGATCGGGGCGCACGTCACCCTGCGCGGCGACCGGATGTGGGAGTTCTGCGACCGGCTGCTGTCGATCGCGCTGCCCCGGATCCGTGACTTCCGCGGGCTGAGCGACCGCCAGTTCGACGGTCGCGGCAACTACACCTTCGGACTGACCGAGCAGCTGATGTTCCACGAGATCAACCCCGATCAGGTGGACCGGCAGCGCGGAATGGACGTGACCATCGTCACGTCCGCGACCACCGACGCCGAAGGCCGCTCGCTGCTGCGACGGCTCGGCTTCCCGTTCAAGGAGAACTGAGCAGTGGCGAAGAAGAGCCTCGTCGCCAAGGCCAAGCGCACTCCGAAGTTCCAGGTGCGCGGCTACACCAGGTGCTCCAGGTGCGGGCGCCCTCGCGCCGTCTACCGCCGGTTCGGCCTGTGCCGGATCTGCTTCCGGACGATGGCGCACCGGGGCGAGCTGCCTGGCATCACCAAGTCCAGCTGGTAATCAAGATCGAATTAACACGCCGAAGGTCCCGCGGGAAACCACGGCGAGGAGGGTCACCAGGCCATGACCATGACCGACCCGGTCGCAGACATGCTGACCCGGCTGCGCAACGCCAACTCGGCCTATCACGATGACGCGATCATGCCGCACTCCAAGATCAAGGTGCACATCGCCGAGATCCTCCAGCAGGAGGGCTACATCTCGGGCTGGCGCGTCGAGGACGCCGAGGTCGGCAAGAACCTGGTGGTCGCGCTGAAGTTCGGCCCGACCAGGGAGCGCTCCATCGCGGGCCTCAAGCGAGTGTCCAAGCCCGGGCTGCGCGTCTACGCCCGCAAGGACAACCTGCCCCGGGTGCTGGGCGGGCTCGGCGTCGCGATCATCTCGACGTCCGCGGGCCTGATGACCGACAAGCAGGCGAAGAAGAAGGGCGTGGGCGGGGAAGTCCTCGCTTACGTCTGGTAGGGGAGCCAGCTATGTCACGAATCGGACGCATGCCCGTCACCGTGCCCAGCGGCGTGGATGTCACCGTCAACGGCCGCGAGGTCACCGTGAAGGGGCCCAAGGGCACCCTCAGCCTGGAGGTCGCGGCGCCCATCGAGGTGGCCAAGTCCAACGGCACCATCACCGTCACCCGGCCCAGCGACGAGGGCGAGATCCGCGCGCTGCACGGGCTGTCCCGCTCGCTGATCGCCAACATGGTGACCGGCGTGACCGACGGCTACCGCAAGACGCTGGAGATCGTCGGCGTCGGCTACCGAGTCCAGGCCCGGGGCAAGGACCTGGAGTTCGCGCTGGGCTTCAGCCACCCGGTCCCGGTGCCCGCCCCGGAGGGGATCACCTTCCGGGTCGAGTCGCCGACCCGGTTTGTTGTCGAGGGCATCGACAAGCAGCAGGTCGGCGAGGTCTCCGCGAACATACGCAAGCTGCGCAAGCCTGACCCGTACAAGGGCAAGGGCGTGCGTTACCAGGGCGAGCAGATCCGCCGCAAGGTCGGGAAGGCTGGGAAGTAAGACATGGCTGCCACCAAGACACGGGCGCACGGGCGCAGCGTCGGCCGCCGGACGGCCGCGCGGGTCGCGTCGCAGAAGCGCCGGCACGTGCGGGTCCGCAAGAAGGTCGAGGGCAGCGCGGCCCGGCCGCGGCTCGCCGTGACCCGCTCATCCAAGAACATCTTCGCCCAGCTCGTCGACGACGTGGCCGGCAACACGCTGGCCTCGGCGTCCACCCTGGACGATTCCATCCGCGGCGCCGAGGGCGACAAGACCGCCAAGGCGCGGCAGGTTGGCGCGCTGCTCGCCGAGCGGGCCACCCAGGCGGGCATCTCCGCCGCGGTCTTCGACCGGGGCGGCCATGCCTACCACGGCCGGATCGCCGCGCTCGCGGACGGTGCCAGGGAAGGCGGGCTGGCCGTATGAACAGCTGCGTCACCGACCTACGGAAGAGGACTAGGTAATGCCACCACAGCGGAGGACCGGCGGAGGAGGCGGCGAGCGGCGTGACCGTCGCGACGACCGTCGCGGTGGCGGCGCCGAGAAGGGCACCGCCTACCTGGAGCGCGTGGTCACCATCAACCGCGTGGCCAAGGTCGTCCAGGGCGGGCGCCGGTTCAGCTTTACCGCGCTCGTCGTGGTCGGCGACGGCAACGGCATGGTCGGGGTCGGCTACGGCAAGGCCAAGGAAGTCCCCGCGGCCATCGCCAAGGGCGTCGAGGCGGCCAAGAAGGGCTTCTTCCGGGTGCCCCGCATCGCCGGCACGATCCCGCACACCGTGCAGGGCGAGGAGGCGGCGGGCGTCGTGCTGCTCAAGCCGGCCAGCCCCGGTACCGGCGTCATCGCCGGCGGCCCGGTGCGCGCCGTGCTGGAGTGCGCGGGCATCCACGATGTGCTGTCCCGGTCGCTCGGCTCGTCCAACCCGATCAACGTGGTGCACGCCACGGTCGCGGCGCTCAAGGGCCTGAGCCGGCCCGAGGAGATCGCGGCCCGGCGCGGGCTGCCGATCGAGCATGTGGCCCCGGCCGCCATGCTCCGGGCCCGGGCCGCCGCCGCCGCCAACGCCCCGGCCGACAACAGCTGAGCACGGATAGCTGAGATAGCGGAGCACGGACATGGCAGAGCTCAAGGTCACCCAGACCAAGTCGAAGATCGGCGGGAACCAGGCGCAGCGCGACTGCCTGCGCTCACTGGGCCTGCACCGGATCGGCGAATCGGTCGTGAAGGCCGACCGGCCCGAGATCCGCGGCATGATCCAGGTGGTTCGCCACCTGGTGGCCGTGGAGGAGGTTAACTAACGATGTCAGACAGCGACAGCACCCCGAGCGGGCGCGGGCTGAAGATCCATCATCTGCGCCCGGCACCGGGCTCGCGGACGGCCAAGACCCGGGTCGGCCGCGGTGAGGCGTCCAAGGGCAAGACCGCCGGCCGCGGCACCAAGGGCAGCAAGGCCAGGACGCAGGTCTCCCCGGCGTTCGAGGGCGGCCAGATGCCGCTGCACCGTCGGCTGCCCAAGCTCAAGGGCTTCAGCAACCTGCGGTTCAAGACCACCTTCCAGGTCGTTAACATCGACCGGCTGGCGGCCCTGTACCCGTCCGGCGGCGAGGTGACGCCGGAGGACCTGGCGGCCAAGGGCGCGGTGCGCCCGGGCGAGCTGGTCAAGGTGCTGGGCCAGGGCGAGACCGACGCGGCGCTGCGGGTCAGCGCGCACGCGTTCTCGGCCACCGCCAGGGAGAAGATCATCGCCGCCGGCGGTACCGTTACCGAATTGTGAAATGACCCCTCACCCGCCTCCGGCGCCGGATGATTTATGCCGCCGGGCCGGAGCGGAAGAGGGCAGTGATAGCTGCCATCTCGGACGGCACTTCGAGTGCCTGCGGCACGTTAGACTTCGCGTGCACGCCGTGCAGATGACCCAGGAAGCAGAGGACTGCGCATGCTGACCGCGTTCATCCGGGCGTTCAGGACGCCTGACCTGCGCAAGAAGCTGCTCTT
>JBOHCO010001478.1:0-1130 GCA_050698895.1 Streptosporangiaceae bacterium | reverse complement strand
TACCTCGATCAATTCCGCCGTCGGCTGCGCGAGCGGCACTGAGGCCACGCGGCCTCAGCCGCGCGCGCGGCGACTTAATTTCACACAGGAGGAACGATGCCGGGCAGGATAACCACAGCGGTCGGCGGAGCGTCCGTGGTGGCGCTCACCATCGGCCTGGTCAGCGCATGCGGCTCGTCAGGCTCGGGGGGCGGCAGCAGCAGCAAGAAGACGGAGGAGCTCATCGTCGGCACCAAGAGCGACGACTTCTACGTCACCATGGAGTGCGGGGCGGAGGCCGAGGCCAAGAAGCTCGGCGTCAAGCTGACCGTCACCGGGCCGGCCACGTTCAGCGTGCCGCAGCAGAAGCCGCTGATCGACGCGGCCCAGGTCTCCAAGCCGAACGCGCTGCTGGTCGCCCCGACCGACAGCAAGGCGCTCGACCCCGACCTGCTCAAGGTCCAGAAGAACGGCACCAAGATCATCTTCGTGGACACCTCGTCCTCGAACACGGCGCTGGGCCTGTCCCGGATTTCCTCGAACAACGCGGCCGGCGGCAAGCTCGCCGCGGACCAGCTGGCCAAGCTCATCGGCGGCAAGGGCACCGTGGCCGTGATCGACGTGGCCAAGGGCGTCTCGACCACCGACGCCCGCGTCCAGGGCTTCCAGCAGGAGATGGCGGCCAAGTACCCCAACATCAAGATGCTCCCCGAGCAGAATGACGACGCCGACAGCGTCACCGCGGCGTCCTCGTTCGTGGAGGGCGACATCTCGGGCCACCCGACCATGAACGGCGTGTTCGCGGCCAACGTCATCACCGCCGAGGGCGCCGCCTCCGGCATCCAGCACGCGGGCAAGTCCGGCAAGATCAAGCTGTCCACGTTCGACGCGGACACCACCCAGGTGGCCGACCTGAAGAACGGCAGCCTCCAGCTGGCCATTGCCCAGGAGCCGGCCCTTGAGGGCGCCGACGCCGTGGAGCAGGGCCTGAACGCCATCGAGGGCAAGACCGTGACCAAGCAGATCGCGACCCCGCTGATCGCGGTGACCCCGCAGAACATGGACAGCGCCAGCATCAAGCCGTACATCTACGCCAGCAGCTGCGGCTAGCTAGCCGCCCTAACCCCCCCCAGGGCGGCTAGCCGCTAGGC
>JBOHCO010001477.1:0-6528 GCA_050698895.1 Streptosporangiaceae bacterium | reverse complement strand
CTGCCGCTGCTGTACGGGATGGCCGAGGAGATCGTCACCGACGTCACGCCGCGCCCCGAGGCCCCGGCCGAGCCGCCCGTGGCCCGCCCGGCCTCGGGCCGCCGCCGCTCCCGGCTGCACGACGCGGTCGGCTTCACCCCCCGGGCATAGCCTTCCGGCCGGGTCAACCTCCGCTGCCATGATCACGTAGCTTTCTGAGGCTTTCTACCCGCTCCACCTTCACGACCGCAGGCGGAGGGCCATCCGAGTCACCGGCTAGCGGGCTGATATAGGCAAGGACAGCCAAGATGAGGCCGATGATGCCTATCGTCCCGTCAGCCTGGCCAGCTCCTTGCACTGGGCCCGGCTAGCGTCGACCGAATTGACATCTCTGACGATCTGGCGGACAAGATTCCACTTGCCGTCCTCGACCCTGTATTGCCCTTGGGCAAAGCCGGGTGTTAAGAGTGCCACATTTGGGGCACTGCATCATATTGCCCTCGCCGACCTCCAAGCGCCACGACAAGCGGGACTCACGTGACAGCCGCGGTCAGGCTGGTCGTCAAGAAGTAGCCGCTTCGCGCGACGCCGTCACATTCCGCTGCCGTCGGGGCCCCGGCGGGCGACCGGGCCGGTGGTCGGCGCCGAGTACTCGCCGATCCACTCGTCCTTCCAGGCCTGGCTGTACTGCTCGTCGTTGCACTGGGGCTGGTAGACAGCGATCAGCTCGCGGGTGATCTGCTCCCGGTGGGCGCGGGTCCCGCCCGGCACCTCGAAGGTGGCGATGTAGACCTTCCAGCGCGAGCCCGCCCGGCGGATCCAGCACGCCGCCCGGCCGTGCTGGAACGGGAACCGCTCGGCCGACAGGTCGTCGGCGTGCCCGACGTAGATCACCGCGTGGCGGCCGGGCTTGGCCTCCGGCTCCGGCTTATACATGATCACGTACACCGCCGCCTGGGCCGGGGCGGTCCAGCCGCCCAGCAGCCGCGGCCCCTCGAACGGGTATCCGGCCAGCGAGCCGAGGCGGATCATGGCGCTGTGCCGTCCCGGGGGGCCACCCCCCGGGCCCCCCAGTAGCCGCCTTCGGCGGAGAGATCGTCGGCCTCGCTAACGGCCTCGGTGCGGACGATCGGCGCCGACGGCAGGCCGGCTGTCGCCGCGGCGCGGGTGAACTCGTCCGTGGCCTTCTCGATCGCGGCTTCCCGGCTGGCCGCCTCCACCACCAGCTGCGCGCCGTAGCGGCTGGTGCCGATGCCCGTGGCGATGCCGGAGCTGGCGGCGACCGCGTCGGCCAGGTCGACGACCTGCTCGCGGGTCAGCGCCCGGTCGCCCTCGGCCTCGATCCCCACGCTCCATCTCACCGGGTGCTCCTCCGTGCCCGTTCGGGTCATCTAGTTCAGGCGGTCTAGTTCAGGCGGGTCTAGTTCAGCGTCGGCAGCAGCGCGGCCAGTTCTTCCAGGCTGTCCAGGTCGTGCCCGGACAGCAGCCGGTCGATGTGCGGCGCGGCCGCCATCATCCCCAGCGTGCTCGGCCGGAAGGTCGCGTCGCTGCCCTTGTGCGGGTTCATCCACACCAGTGTGTGGCACAGCCGGGACAGCCGCTCCATGGCCGCCGCCAGCACGGCCGGATCACCACGGTCCAGGCCGTCGGAGCAGATGACCACCACGCCGCCCCGGCACAGGCCGCGGCGACCCCAGTCCCGCACGAAACTGTCCAGGGACTCGCCGATCCTGGTCCCGCCTTCCCAGTCGAACACCGCCCGCGCCGCGCGCTCCAGCGCGTCGTCGGGCCGCCGGGTCTGGAGCGCCTTGGTCACCCGGGTGAGCCGGGTCCCGAAGCAGAACACCTCGACCCGGGCCGCCGCGCGGCGCGCGGAGTAGGCGAACTGGAGCAGGTTGCGCGAGTAGTCGGCCATCGAGCCGGAGATGTCCAGGATCAAGATCATCGGCCGCAGCTTCACCCGGCGCTGCCGGAAGGCCAGCTGGGCCGGGTCGCCGTGCAGCCGCAGCGACTCGCGGACCATCCGCCGCAGGTCGGGCTGGCGCCCGGAGCCGGCGGGCACCGTGCGCCGGGTGCGCCGCCGGGGCGGGGTCAGCCGGATCCGGGTCATGATCCGCCGCAGCGCGGCCAGCTCCTCCGGCGTGCAGGCCGCGAACGACTTGCGCCTGAGCGCCTCCGCGTCCGAGGCCATCCAGCCCAGGACCGCTTCTTCCCGCTCGCCCTCGGGGTCCGGGCTGGTGGCCGGGGCGGCCAGCATGGCCTCCGCCTCCGCCTCCACCCGGGCCCTGAGCGTGATCAGCTCGCGGACCGGGTCCGCCCCGCCGAGGAAGAACCGCCGGAACACCGCGTCGTAGACCGCGATGTCGTCCCGCTTTCTGACCAGCGTGGCCCGGCCCGCCCAGTACAGGTCCAGCAGGTCGGTCGGGTCCAGCGGCTCCATGGCCGCGCAGTAGGTCAGGATGTCCCCGGTCCCCACCGCCACCCCGGCCGCGCGCAGCTCCCGCGAGAAGCCCGCCAGCACGCCGACGAACCCGGCGTCCCGCGTGCCGCGGGCCTCGGCGGTCGGCTCAGCCACCGGAGGTGATCTCCTCCAGGTTGTCCCGGACCAGCTCCAGGTCGTCGCGCTCCTTGACCACCGCGCCGAGCGTGTCCGCCGCGGCCGCCGCCGTGAACTCGTCGCCGCCCCGCTCGCCAGCCAGGAAGTCCAGCGTCCGGGCCCAGTCGATCGTCTCGGCCACCCCCGGCGGCTTGGCCAGGTCCAGCTCGCGCAGCCGGTTGACCGCCGCCACCACCTTGCGGGCCAGCGTCTGCGACACCCCCGGCTCTCGGACCAGCACGATCTCCACCTCGCGCTCGGCGGGCGGGTAGCCGATCCAGTGGTACAGGCAGCGGCGCTTGAGCGCGTCGTGCAGCTCGCGGGTGCGGTTGGAGGTGAGCACCACCAGCGGCGGGGTCTGCGCCCGGATCGTGCCGATCTCCGGGATGCTGATCTGGAAGTCCGACAGCACCTCGAGCAGGAACGCCTCGAACTCGTCGTCGGCCCGGTCGATCTCGTCGATCAGCAGCACGGCCTGGTCGCCCGCCCGGACCGCCTCCAGCAGCGGCCGCTCCAGCAGGTACCGGGGGCCGAACAGCTTGTCCACCGCCTCGTCGTCGGCCACCTGCCGCTCGGACAGCGCGCGGATGGCCAGCATCTGCCGGGCGTAGTCCCACTCGTACAGCGCCTGGTTGGTGTCGATGCCCTCATAGCACTGGAGCCTGATCAGGCGACGCCCGAGCACCGCGGCCAGCACCTTGGCCACCTCGGTCTTGCCCACCCCGACCTCGCCCTCGAGCAGGATCGGGCGCTGCAGGGACAGGCCCACGAACAGCGCGGTGGCCAGGCCCCGGTCGGCCAGGTAACCGCCCTGCCGCAGGATTCCGGCTAGCTGGCCGACGGTCTGCGGACGGTCCATTCAGCGTCAGCGGCTCGGGCTGGACTGCCCGAGCACCAGGTCACGGACGCTGCCGCCGGCGGAGTTAAGCTTGCCCTCGCGCTCCAGCTTGGCCTTCCACGCCGCGTGCAGGTCGCCGTCCGGGCCGGCCAGGCCGTCAAAGCCCACCTCCGTCATGCGCTTGCAGCTCTTGGCCGGGCCGCAGTCGTCCTCGAGCGAGGCGCTGTCCTGGCCCTGGGCACTCCAGACCTCGCGGAGCACCTCAAGTGCCTCATTCGGCTCGCTGCTCATGTCTAGGTACCTTTCCGCCGGGTAGTCCCGTCTAACCACGACCCTAGGCCGGCCGCCGCCTCCGGGCGACCGCGGATTAAGCCTTCTCTTATTCGCCCGACCCTTCACGCTCCGGCCCGGCCGTCCCGCGACTGTCCGGCCGCCGCCCGACTGTCCGGTCAGAATTTTCTCTAACAAGGGCCGCCCGGTGTCGATCTGGCGCCGCCGTGTTCGACGCATGGCCAGCAAGACCGCAAAGCGCGGTTACCCACCAGAGTAAAGGAGCAGGATGATGCGTTTTCTCGGGTACACCCTGGGCGACCCCTCGGTCCCGGTGCCGCCGCCCAGCCAGGAGCTCATGACCGAGATGGGGAAGTTCATCGAGGAGGCGACCAAGGCCGGCGTGCTGGTCGCCACCGGCGGACTCGGGCCGGTGAGCGAGGCCAGCAAGGTGGTCAAGTCCGGCGACAAGTTCACCGTGGTGGACGGGCCGTTCACCGAGGCCAAGGAGCTCATCGGCGGCTGGGCCCTGATGGAGGTCCGGGACAGGGCCGAGGCCATCGAGTGGACCAAGCGGTTCCTGGCCATCGCCGGCGACGGCGAGTCCACCATCCGGCCGGTCTACTAGTCGACGCGGCCCGGCCGCCGTGCGCCACCCCCGGCGGCCGGGCCGAACGCTGACCTGCCGTTCCTTGCCCCGGCCCGGCCGGCGGTGGTGTGATGACATGTCGTGACGGCTTCGCAGGCGCACACCGCGGTCGAGGCGGTCATCCGCATGGAGTCGGCTCGGCTCATCGCCGGGCTGGCCCGGTACGCCGGTGACCTGGACCTGGCCGAGGAACTAGCCCAGGATGCGGTGGTCGCCGCCCTGGAGCAGTGGCCGCGGGACGGCGTCCCGCGCAACCCCCGGCGCCTGGCTGATGACCGTGGCCAAGCGGCGCGCCGTCGACCTGTTCCGCCGCAACCGCGAGCTGCGCAGCAAGTACGCCCAGATCGGGCGGGCCCTGGAGGCCGAGGGCGACGCCGTGACCCCCGACTTCGACCGCGCCTTCTCCGGCGAGATCGACGACGACCTGCTCCGGCTGGTGTTCACCGCATGCCACCCGGTGCTGCCCGTCCAGGCCCGGGTCGCGCTGACCCTGCGGCTGCTCGGCGGCCTGACCACGGCCGAGATCGCCCGCGCCTACCTGGTGCCGGAGCCCACCGTCGCGCAGCGCATCGTGCGGGCCAAGAAGACGCTGGCCAGCGCCGGGGTGCCGTTCGAGGTGCCGGGCCCGGCCGAGCGGCCCGCCCGGCTGTCGTCCGTCCTCGAGGTCATCTACCTCATCTTCAACGAGGGCTACTCGGCCACCGCGGGGGACGACTGGATGCGCCCCGCCCTGTGCCAGGAGGCCCTGCGGCTGGGCCGGCTGCTGGCCGGGATCGCCCCCGGCGAGCCGGAGGTGCACGGCCTGCTGGCGCTGATGGAGATCCAGGCCTCCCGGCTCCGGGCCCGCGCCGGGCCCGGCGGAGAGCCGGTGCTGCTGCTCGACCAGGACCGGGCGCGCTGGGACCGGCTGCTGATCAACCGCGGCCGGGCCGCCCTGGCCCGGGCCGAGCAGCTCGGCGGCTGGGCCGGCCCCTACGCCCTGCAAGCGGCCATCGCCGCCTGCCACGCGCGGGCGTTCCGGTCCGAGGAGACCGACTGGACCCGGATCGCCGAGCTGTACGCCGTGCTGGCCCAGCAGTCGCCGTCCCCGGTCGTCGAGCTGAACCGGGCCGTCGCCGTGTCGATGGCCCACGGCCCGCAGGCCGGCCTGGACCTGGTCGACCAGCTCCTCGCGGTGCCGTCGCTGCGGGCCTACCACCTGCTGCCCAGCGTGCGCGGGGACCTGCTGATGAAGCTCGGCCGGCCCGCCGAGGCCCAGGCCGAGTTCGAGCGGGCCGCCGAGCTGACCAGCAATATCCCCGAGCGCGAGCTGTCCGCCGAGCGCGCCCGCGCCGCCGCGGCTCAGGCGAACCGGTCGAGCCAGGACCCGGCCACCGAGCGAAGCCGCTCGGACTCCAGCCGGTAGAGGCGCTCGCGGCCGTGCATCCGGATCGTGACCAGCCCGGCCTCCTCCAGGATCTTCAGGTGCTGGGTCGTGGTCGGCCACGAGCAGTCGAACCGCGCCGCGATCGCGCCCGACGTCATCTCCCCGCCGCGGGCGTGCAGCACCGACAAGATGGTGCGCCGCGACCGGTGGGCGAGCGCGCCGAACACCGCGTCGAACGCGTCCAGCTCGGCGAGTCCTCGCGGCGTGCCGGTCACCCCCCGAGCGGTACGCGCTCGAAGTGCGGGAACTCCCACTTCGGCAAGCCGTCGCGGTCCTCGAGCAGCGGGTCCATGGGCTCCCAGATGGCCAGCACGTCGGGGTGCTCGTGGGCCCGGTCGAAGCCGCCCTCGACCCAGGTGAAGATCTCGACGTAGGTCAGGGGCTGGTCCAGTGAGCGGAACACGAGAGACTCGGCGTCGGTCACGAAGCCGAGCTCGTGCAGCGTGTCCCAGTGGCGGCCGAGGAGCTCGGCGAACCGGTCCTCCGCCTCCGGCCGGACCCGGTACGTGCAGATGACAGTTTCATTAGCCATGTACCTAAGTGTTAGCCAAATGCCTAAGAAAGTAAAGACCCGGTGGCTGGTTTCACGTGAATCGACGGCCATCCCCGGCCAGGTCAGGCGTCGCCCAGGCCGAGCCCGCGCCGGCCCGTCTCGTTCAGGTCGCTGACCGGGAAGCGCCCGGTCCAGTCCCGCTCGTAGTGCTCGGCCGGGAAGTCCGCCGGGCTCGAGCCCGTGGCCAGCGCCTCGCGGACGCTGGCCGCGTAGCGCT
>JBOHCO010001476.1:0-2188 GCA_050698895.1 Streptosporangiaceae bacterium | reverse complement strand
CTGGTCTGCGGCGGCCCGAAGCACTGCTGCATGTTGTTGGAGTAGAAGACGCTGCTGGTGCTGTCGGCGCTCTGGTTGACCGGCTGGAGGCTCTGGTCCAGCGGGCACAGGCCGTTCTGGAGCAGGGCCTCGACCTCGGTCCCGACGGCGCCGGCGTCGTCGGCCGTGACCGGCAGCCAGCCGGCGGTGGAGAAGCCGGGCGCGGAGATGGCCGAGCCGCCCTGGGTCGCGCCGTTGCCGCTGGTCCAGTCGGTGGTCGCGGCGCTGCTCTGCACCTTCCAGCCGCCGCTGATGGTGTGGTCGCTGGCGGCGCTGGCCGAGACGGCCGGGCTGGCCGGGCTGGCTGATGCCGCGGCGGCGCGGGCCGCGTGCGGGGCCTGCGGGGCGCTGCTGAGGGCAGGCGCCTGATCCGCTGAGGGGCCGCTGACCTGGGCCATCGCGACGCTGCCGCCCGAGGCGAGCATCAGTGCTGACAGGCCGGCCAGGCCGAATGCAAGGCCTCGGATCCGTGGCTGAGTCTTCAACGCGCCTCCCGGACACCGGAATTATTTTCAGGCTGAAACAAACTGGCCTGCCCGGACTCTAACTTTTGCGCAAGCGGAGGGCAATAGGCGGTAATGGATTGCTCTTTCACCCGATGTCCGGGTGCTGCTGAGACCCCCGTGACGGCCGGTGCACGCGAGCCCGACCGGGAGTGGCTGGTGGAGATGCCCGGCCGTCATGACGTGTGCCCTGATCCCTGCGAACGGCATTGAGCGGCGTGCGGGGCTGGCGTTGCTGGCGTTGCTGGCGTTGCTGCCGGGTTCCCGAACCTGGTCAGGGACGGCGCGGGCCCGCCAGGGACGGCGGGCCCGTCTCGTCAGGGGCCCGCCTCGTCAGGGACGGTGGGCCGGGACGGCGGGGCGGCGCCTGACGTGCCTGGCCAGCTGGGCCGGCTCGTCCAGCTCGGAGACCAGCGCCAGCGCACGGGCGATGGCGCCGGTGACGGCGGCGTCCTGGCCGAGGCCGGAGACCACGATGTCCGGCGGCCGGAACACGTGCGCCGCGACGGCCTCGCGCAGGGCGGGCAGCCAGGGCTCCAGCGCCCGGCCGATGGCGCCGTCCAGGATCACCCGCTCGGGGTCGACGAGCGCGGTGATGCCGGTGACGGCGGCGGCCACGTGGCCGGTCAGCTCGGCCACGACCTGGCGGCCGAGAGCGTCGCCGCGGGCGGCGGCGGCGAACACGTCGGCCACGTCGAACCCGGCCGCCAGCCCTGGCCCTGGTGCGGTCTGGCCGCCTTGGCCCTGGGCGAGCAGCTCGGCGGTCAGGGCCCGGAGCGCGGGCCCGGAGGCCACGTCCTCGAAGTCCTGGCGGTCCGCCGCCTGCACCTGCGGCCGGCCAGCGCCCGGCCAGCGCCAGAACGGGAGGTAGCCCACCTCGCCGGCCGCGTTGTGCGAGCCGCGCACCAGGTGGCCGTCGATGACCACCGCGCCGCCGATCCCGGTGCCCAGCGACATGGTGACGAACGAGTGGATGCCGCGGCCCTGGCCGCGCCAGGCCTGGCCCAGCGCGGCCAGGTTCACGTCGTTGTCCACCTCGAACGGCTCCGACAGCCGATCGCGCAGGACGCCGAGCAGGTCAAAGCCCTGCCAGTGCACATTGGGGCCGGCCACCGCGAGCTGGCTGACCGGGTCGATGAGCGCCGGGATGCCGACCACGACCGCGCGCACCGGGATGCCCAGGTCCCTGGCCGCGGCCTTGAGCGCCTCGATGCAGCTCAGCAGCGTGCCGGCCGCGTCCCCGCCCCGCCCGTCAGGGCTCTGCCCGTCGGGGCCGGGGTGGTCGCCGCTGGGCTCGCGGAAGTCGGTCGCCAGGGTGCCGCCGGCCAGGTCGGCCAGCGCGCCGTGGCAGCGCGTGCCGCCCAGGTCCACCGCGATCACGCCGCCCGCCGGGCCGACGAACCGCAGGATCGACGGCGTGCGGCCGCGCACCGCGCCCTCCCCCGGCAGCTCCTCGATGATCCCGGTGGCCAGCAGCCGCTTGACAATGCGGCTGACCGAGGCGTCGGACAGCCCCAGCTCCCGGCCGAGCTGGCGCCGGGTGGCCTGGCCGCGGGACCGGATGGCATCGAGGAGGAGGAAGGTGTTCAGCTCAGCGATGTTGCCGACGTCCATGCCCCATCTTCGGCCATGCCGGCCCCAGGTCG
>JBOHCO010001475.1:0-5134 GCA_050698895.1 Streptosporangiaceae bacterium | reverse complement strand
AGCTGACCCCGCGCCATGCCCGGCGCGGACGCCCCCGGCGGCGAGCCGGCCGGCGGCGCGGGCGAGCTGTCCCCGGAGCTCCTTCAGGCGGCGGCTGCCCGGTTCGGGCTGCTCGCCTCCACCGTGCGGCTGCACCTCCTGTGGGTGCTGGCCCACGGCGAGATGGACGTCGGGGGCCTGGCCGAGGCGGTGGGCGGCTCGCTCCAGGCCGTGAGCCAGCAGCTGGCCAAGCTCAAGCTGGCCGGCCTGGTCCGGTCCCGCCGGGAGGGCCGGCGCCAGGTCTATGTGGCCGACGACCCGCAGCTCGTGATGATCCTCCAGCTCGCCATCGACCAGCTGGCGGCCCACTAGTGACGTGGGTGTCCCGTTGCGTACCTCCTGGCGTACCCGACGGGACACCCGCAAGTGGCGGGACACGCGCTAGTCGACGTCGACCCAGTCCAGGGTGCGGTCGACGGCCTTCTTCCAGCCCGCGTAGCCCGTCTCGCGCTGCGCCTCGTCCCAGGACGGCTGCCAGCGGCGGCCCTCCTGCCAGTTGCTCCGCAGGTCGTCCAGCGAGCTCCAGAAGCCGGTGGCCAGGCCCGCCGCGTAGGCCGCCCCCAGCGCCGTGGTCTCCGCCACGACCGGCCGGGACACCGGCACCCCGAGGATGTCGGACTGGAGCTGCATGCACAGCTCGTTGGCGGTTACCCCGCCGTCCACCCGCAGCGTGTCCAGGGTGACCCCGGAGTCCTGGCGCATCGCCTCGACCACGTCCCTGGTCTGGTAGCAGATCGACTCCAGGGTGGCCCGGGCCAGGTGCGCGCTGGTGTTGAAGCGCGACAGCCCGACGATCGCCCCCCGCGCGTCGGGCCGCCAGTAGGGCGCGAACAGGCCCGAGAACGCGGGCACGAAGTAGACCCCGCCGTTGTCGCTCACCTGCCGGGCCAGGGCCTCGCTCTGGGCGGCGCCGGAGATGATGCCGAGCTGGTCGCGCAGCCACTGCACGGCCGAGCCGGTGACCGCGATGGAACCCTCCAGCGCGTAGACCGGGGCCGCGTCGCCGAACTGGTAGCACACCGTGGTCAGCAGCCCGTGGGCGGACCTGATCGGCTTGGCGCCGATGTTCAGCAGCAGGAAGTTGCCCGTGCCGTAGGTGTTCTTGGCCTCGCCGGGCTCGAAGCAGACCTGGCCCACCGTGGCCGCCTGCTGGTCGCCGAGGTCGCCGGCCAGCGGCACCTCGCCGCCCAGCGGGCCCAGCGGCCGGGTCAGGCCGTAGCCGCGCGGGTCGGCCGAGGGCCGGATCTCGGGCAGCATCCGCCGGGGCACGCCGAACAGCGCCAGCAGCTCGTCGTCCCAGTCCAGCGTGGCCAGGTCCATGAGCATCGTCCGGCTGGCGTTGGTGGGGTCGGTGGCGTGCACCCCGCCGTCGACGCCGCCGGTCAGGTGCCACAGCAGCCAGGTGTCGACCGTGCCGAACAGCGCCTCGCCCCGCTCGGCGGCGGCCCGGACGCCGTCGACGTTCTCCAGGATCCACTGCAGCTTGCCGCCGGAAAAATAGGCCGCGGGCGGCAGCCCGGCCTTGCGCCGGATGATCTCGCCCCGGCCATCTCGGTCCAAAGCCGCGGCAATCTTGTCCGTGCGGGTGTCCTGCCAGACGATAGCGTTCGCGAACGGATGGCCGGTCCGGCGGTCCCAGACCAGGGTGGTCTCGCGCTGATTGGTGATGCCCACGGCGGCCAGGTCGGCCGGCCCGAGCCGGGCCTCGCGCAGGCACGTCTCGATCACGGCGCGCGTGCGCTCCCAGATCTCGGTCGGGTTGTGCTCCACCCAGCCTGGCCGGGGCAGGATCTGCTCGTGCTCGAGCTGGTGGCGGGCCACCTCGCGGCCGCCCTGATCGAAGATCATGAAGCGGGTGCTCGTCGTCCCCTGGTCGACGGCGCCGACGAACTCGGGCATGCGGCTCTCCCTTCGCCGCGGGCTCGGCCCCGCGTGGCTCACTGAGATTGTCGCCGGCCGACGGTAGCGTCTCACTTGCAGTATTGCGCAACTGTTTAAATTACGATCTATCCGGATTCAGGCCGCCACGGGAGGTGGCATGCGGGACCGTCCGCGTCGCGCCTGGCCGCACCGCTGGCGCCAGCTCAGCCTGCTCATGAAGGCTGCCTACATCACCAGCACCCTGGCCTGCGCGGTCATCGTGGTCGTGGCGCTCGGCGCCTACGCCGTCTACCGCCACCTGGCCGGCAACATCCACCACGTCAGCGTGGCCGGCCTGACCCACCGCTCGATCTACGGCGTGCAGAACATCCTGCTGCTCGGCTCGCAGACCCGGAAGGGCCAGGGCCGCGGCTTCGGGCGGAACGCCAGCCTCAACACCAGCAACTCCGACAACCTGATGCTGGTCCACCTGGATCCCACCCACACCCACGCCATCGTGCTGTCCATCCCGCGCGACACCATGGTCTACGAGCCCGGCTGCAAGGCCCGGCCGTCCGTCGGCGCCGGCATCTGGGGGCCCTACCAGCAGGCCATCATCGACGGCGCCATGAACATCGGCGGCCCGTCCTGCGCCGTGAAGACCGTCAAGGCCCTCACCGGCATCCCGCTCGACCACTTCGCCATGTTCGACTTCAACTCCTTCCGGGCCATGGTCGACGCCATGGGCGGGGTCCAGGTCTGCGTGCCCAGGGGCGGGTACCACGACCCGTACTCGCGGCTGAACCTGCGCGGCGGCCTGCACCTGCTCACCTACAACCAGGCCCTGGCCTACGTGCGCACCCGGCACGGCGTCGAGGCCGACGGCGACGTCGGCGGCGACCTGCCGCGGATCATGCTCCAGCAGGCGTTCGCGTCCTCGGTGATCCAGAAGGTCAACCGCCAGGGCATCCTGAGCAACACCTTCCAGCTGCTCAAGATCGCCAACACCGCCACCAGGGCGCTCACCGTGGACCAGGGCCTGGACTCGGTGACCAAGCTGCTCAGCCTGGCCCGGACCATGACCCACCTGCGGGCCAGGAACGTCACCATGATCACCATGCCCACGGTGACCGACACCGCGCAGTACGGCCGGCTGCTGCCCGAGGAGCCGCAGGACGACGTCATCTTCCAGATGCTGCGCGACGGCCAGCGCTGGCATCACGCACTGCCCACCCTGCCGGCGGGCCAGGTCCAGGTCCGGGTGCTGAACGGCACCGGCATCCCGCGCCTGGCCTCCCACACCGCCCGCCAGCTCCGCGCCCTCGGCTTCGACGTCGTGAGTACCGGTAACGCACCGTCGCCCGCCTCGGCCACCACCGTCTCCTACTCGGGCACGGTGCAGGCCGACAGCGCGTACACGCTGATGACGCGGTTGCAGGGCATGCCGTCCGCGCAGAACCTGCTGGCCGAGCCGGCCCTGCAGGCCGGCCAGCCCGGCCCGGTCACCCTGACCCTGGGCACCGGGTTCTCGGGCGTCAGGCCGCCGGCCGCCCGGCGGCCGGGCCACCACTCCGCGAACCGCGGCTCACAGCCGGCGACCGGCACCGGCGGCGGGTCCGGCACCGTCACCCCGGCCATCCAGACCCGCAACGCCGGGGCCGGGCTGTGCACCGGCCTGCCGAAGGCCAACCCCGACCCCGGCACCCCGCCGTGACCGCGGCCCGGCCCCAGTGGGTCGGCGGCGGCCCGCTTCTTGCTGTTATCAACTTGCCGGGGCCGGAGCCCGGGCCGCGTGGCCGCTTCTTGCTGTTATCAGCGCGCGGCGGTCTTACTCGCTGGCCAGCGACAGGTAGCTGGCGACCTCGGCGGCCGGCACATTCGACTCCTCGCGGGTGAGCATGTTGCGCACCTGGACCAGCCCGGCCTCCTGCTCGCGGTGGCCGTAGATCAGGCACCAGCGTGCGCCCTGCTCGCCGGCCCAGCGCAGCTGCTTGCCCAGCTTGCCGGAGGCGCCCAGGTAGACGCTGGCCCGCAGCCCGGCCGAGCGAGCCGCGGCGGCCAGCCCGAACGACGCCGCGGCCAGCTCCTCGTCCATGATCGTGACGGCCACGTCCAGCCTCCCGCGCTGGAGCACCGAACTGGACGGCCGCAGGGCCAGGATCCGCTCGATGCCCAGCGAGGAACCGGTGGCGGGCACGTCCGGCCCGCCGAGCTGGGCGATCAGGTGGTCGTAGCGGCCGCCGGAGCCGATCGAGCCGGGCACGTCGGGCGCGACGACCTCCCAGATCGGGCCGGTGTAGTAGCTCAGGCCGCGCACCATCCGCGGGGTGAACGCGAGCCGCCCCGGCGGCACCTGCGGGCCGACCAGGGCCAGCAGGCCGTCCACCTCGTCCAGGCCGGCCACGCCCTCGTCGCTGGGCTGGAGCGCGTCGCGCAGCCGGTCCACGGCGTCCGGGGCGGTCATCATGGTCACCAGCTCGCCCGCGTCCGACTCGCTCAGGCCGCGCTCGGCCAGCTCGGCGGCGACCTCCTTCGGCGCGAGCTTGTCCAGCTTGTCCAGGCTGATCAGCACGCGGGCGCCCATCTCGGCCGGGACCTTGAACACCTCGAGCAGGCCGCTGAGGATCCGCCGGGAGTTGAGCTGGATGGTGAAGTCCCCGATGCCCAGCTCGGCGATCGCGTCGTGCTGGGCCGACACCGCCTCCGCGTCGGCCAGCAGCGAGGCGGAGCCCAGCGTGTCCAGGTCGCACTGGGTGAACTCGCGGAACCGGCCGCGGCCGGGGCGGTCGGCGCGCCAGACCGAGCCCATGGCGTAGCGCTTGTAGGGCGAGGGCAGCCGGCCCTCGTAGGCGGCCGCCACCCGGGCCAGCGGCACGGTCAGGTCGTAGCGCAGGGCCAGGTCGGCCTCGCCCGAGGCCTCATGCTCGCCGCGGCGCAGGATCTTGAAGACGAGCTTGTCGCCGTCCTCGCCGTACTTGCCGAGCAGCACGTCCAGCCGCTCGAAGGCCGGGGTCTGGAGCGGCTCGTAGCCGTAGCGCTGGAACACCGAGCGGATGATCCCGAACGCCTGCTCCCGCTCCTCGAACTCGGCGGCCAGGAAGTCCCGGGTCCCCGAGGCGGGCTCAAACTGACTTTGCATGTCCCCATGCTGTCGGAAACGACGCCCGCCGTCACATCGGCCGGCTCGCGCGGGTCGCGCCTGGCCCGGCATCGCCGGGCTCGCGGCGTTTCCGCG
>JBOHCO010001474.1:0-2445 GCA_050698895.1 Streptosporangiaceae bacterium | reverse complement strand
ATGTAGTCGACCATGGCCACGAACCCGGTGGCCTTGCCGAGCACGCGGGTGACGATTGAGTACAGGCCGCCGGCGACGGGGAACATCGACCCGAGCTCGCCCATGCAGAACGCGACGTTCAGGGCGATGAAGCAGCCGATGAGGTAGGACCACAGCGAGCCGGTGCCGGCGGTCGCCACCACCGCGGTACCGACGACCAGCAGCGACGCGGTCGGGGTGATGTCCGACAGGATCAGGGCGATGTGCCCGAGCGAGTTCACCACCCGCTTCAGCTCCTGCGAGTACCCCATCGACTCCAGGGACTGCTGCGAGCTCGATTCGGCGCCTGTTACCTGCTGTGCGTCTGACACCGTTTCTCCCGACCCTGTATATCCATCATGAGACATAAAGCAGAGCTAATTGGGCGTAAGCTACACCTACGGTTGATGCAGGTCAATGGCCGGTCGGGAGGCGCTCATGAAGGTTTTTGTCTCGGTCGACATGGAAGGCGTATCGGGCATCACCGATCCCGAGGACGTGCTGCCTGACGGCGCCGACTATCAGCGCGGCCGGGTATTCATGACCGGCGACGCCAACGCCGCGATCCTCGGCGCCTATGACGGCGGCGCCGACGAGGTGCTGGTGAACGACTCGCACTGGATCATGCGCAACCTGCTGCTCGAGCGCCTTGACCCCCGCGCGCGCACGATCAAGGGCTTCCACAAGTCGCTGTGCATGGTGCAGGGTCTCGACGCCTCCTACCATGGCGCCGTGTTCGCGGGCTACCACGCCTGCGCGGGAACCGAGGGCGGCGTGCTCAACCACACCCTGCTCGGCAAGGAGATCCAGAACATTTACCTGAACGGCGAGGTCACCGGCGAGACGCGGCTGAATGCCGCGTATGCCGGCCATTTCGGCGTGCCGGTGCTGGTCGTCGCCGGGGACGCGGCGGTCTGTGCCGAGGCGGAGCGCTTCCTCGACGGCGTGCAGACCGTGGCGGTCAAGGACGGGATCGACAAGTTCAGCGCCAACTGCCTGCACCCCGAGGTAGCCCAGGCCCGCATCAGGGAGGCGACGGCCAGGGCGGTCGCCGCGCGCAGCGGCGTCACCCCTTACGTGCTCAGCTCGCCGTACCGGCTCGGCATCGAGTGGAACTCGACCACGATCGCCGCGACCTGCGCGATGATTCCCGGGGTCGGGCTGACCGGGTCGCGCTCGGTGGAGTTCGTCACCGACGACTACCCCGAGCTGATGCGCGTGCTGGTGGTCATGCTCCTGCTCGGCATGCAGGTGGGCCAGAAAGCGATCTATGGCTGAGCAGGACGCGGGCGCCCGCGCGGCCGGAGCGGAGCCGCACGACCCGGCTGAACTCGGCCGCACGGTACGCGCCCAGCGCGAGCGGCGGCACCTGACGATCGCCTCGCTGGCCCGCCAGGTCGGGGTCAGCGCCGCGGCGATCAGCCAGATCGAGTCCGGCGCGGTCCAGCCGTCGGTCGCCACGCTGCGCAAGCTCGCGGCGTCGCTGGAGATACCGGTCTTCAGGTTATTCCTGCCCGTCGAGGCCGAGGCGGTCAGCGTGGTCAGGCGTGGCGGCCGGGTCACGATCGGGCGGCCGTCATCGGGTGCGCGCTATGAGTTACCGAGCCCCTCGATGCGCGGCCAGCTCGAGGTCATGGAGGTGACCATGGACCCCGGCCAGGCGTCAGCGCCGGAGACGCTCAGCCATGCCGGCGAGGAGTGCCTGGTGATCCTCAGCGGCCGGGGCGCGCTCGAGTTCGGCAACTCGGTCATCGACCTGCGGGCGGGCGACGCCGCGACGTTCCAGGGCACGATCCCGCACCGGCTGCGCAGCGCCGGCCGAGGTCAGCTCCGGGCGCTGTCCATCATCACGCCGCCGTCGTTCTGACGCGACCTGGCTCAAACTGTTTCTGGGAGGCTTCGGGGTAGTCCGAAGCGCGTCATGACGTCGGTGCTGAAGCAGGTCATGGCGGTGATGTGGTCACCGGCGGTGGTGATGACCAGGAGGCCGTAGGCGCGGTAGACACTGGCGTGGGGGTCGGCCAGGTACAAGCCGAAGGCGGGCTGGCCGTTGGCCCGGGTGGGTACCACGCGGTAGGCGCGACCGGGGCGGAAGGTGACGGCGGCGAAGACGCGCTGGGCTGATTCGATGCCGCGGTATTCCAGCATGACCGGGGGCATGGAGAGCCTCACGTCGGTGACGAGCAGTTCGATCATGGCGTCCAGGTCGGCGCGTTCCAGGGCCTCGGTGAACCGGGCGACGAGCCGGTGCTCGGCAGCGGTGCCGGGCTGGGGTGCGGGCCTGCGGCTGCCGGTGCCGGTGCCGGTGCTACCGGTGCTACCGGTGCTACCGGTGCTGCTGGAGTCGGCGAGGTGGCTGTCGACGGTGGCGCGGGCCCGTTTGAGGGCGCTGTTAACGGCTTCCTGGGTGGTGCCGAGCATCTGGGC
>JBOHCO010001473.1:0-3424 GCA_050698895.1 Streptosporangiaceae bacterium | reverse complement strand
GAGTACACCCGGCCCACCGTGGCCGCGCCCGGCGGTGCCGCCGCCGGGACGGGTCCGCCGCCCTCCACCCGGATCCCGTCGGCGGCCAGGAAGCCCGCGAACGCGCTCGCGGCCTCGGGGGCCGGGGAGAAGGTGCGCGGCATCGTGTTGCCCGGATCGTCGGCGTCCTGCGGCGCCCCGCTGGCGGTGAGCCGGCCCTGATCGACCTCCAGCGAGCTGATCGGAGTCACGTTGCCGGTGGTGACGTAGCTCCGCGGCCAGCCGGGCGCCATGCCCGGCCCGGTGTACAGCGATGTGTCATACCCGAGCCGGACCCGGCGGGTGCCGCGGGCCCGCAGCGCCCTGGCGGCCTGCGCGGCCAGCGCCCGGAGGGTGGCGTCGTGCGGGTAGTCGGCGGCGGGCGGCGGCCCGGCGGCCAGCGTGGGGTCGCCGCCGCCGACCAGGATGACCTGGGGCGCCGCGCCGCCGCCCGCCTCCCCGGCCAGCACGACCCGGGTGCTGAACCGGATGTCCGGGCCCAGCACGTGCAGCGCCGCCACCGCCGTGGCCAGCTTGGTCGTGGACGCCGGGGCGAACGCCGAGGTGGCGTGCCGGGCGTAGAGGACCCGGCCGGTGGCCAGGCTGGTGATCACCATGCCGACGTGCGAGCCCAGTGACGACGAGCTCAGCAGCGGCCCGAGCGCCGCGGTCAGGCCGGCCTCGGTGGCCCCGGCCGCGGCCGACCCGCTCGCCGCGCCCAGCGGCGCCTGCGGCGCGGTCACCCGCCCGGTGCCTACCCGGGTCACGTCCCACAACTCCAGCCTGCGGGGCAGCAGCCGCGCGACGGCGATCCCGGCCCCGATCACGAACACGCACAGCAGGGCGAGCGTGGCCAGGGCCAGGCCTTGAAGGGGGGAGGGGAGGCGGGTGGGCGGACGCACCGACGGATTCCCTTCGCGTACACGGCGTCCCGCCGCAGGGCAGTGGCGCCGATCGGGTAGAACTCATCAAGGCGGTACTCATCGAGGCGGTACTCATCAAGGCACCGCAGTTAATCATCCAGACCTGGAGAGGCTCGAACGTGGAGTTCGATGTAGTTATCGAGATCCCCAAGGGGCAGCGCAACAAGTATGAGATGGATCATGAGACGGGGCGCATCCGACTGGACCGGATGCTGTTCACCTCGACCCGTTATCCAGCGGATTACGGCTTCATCGAGGACACCCTGGCCGACGACGGCGATCCGCTCGACGCCCTGGTGCTGCTCGAGGAGCCGACCTTTCCCGGCTGCCTGATCCGGTGCCGGGCCATCGGCATGTTCCGCATGCGGGACGAGAAGGGCGCCGACGACAAGGTGCTGTGCGTCGCGTCCACCGACCCGCGGATGGCCCACCTCGAGGACATATCGGACGTGTCCGATTTCGACCTGCTGGAGATCCAGCATTTCTTCGAGGTCTACAAGGCCCTGGAGCCCGGCAAGGAGGTCGTGCCGGCCACCTGGGTGGGCATGGCTGACGCCAACGCCGAGATTGAGGCCTGCCGCGAACGGCTGTCCCAGAGTGAGACTCATGGGATGGATGGGAAACACTAGCTAGGACTGAAACACTAGGACTGAAATACTAGCTAGTACGACGGAAGGGTCAGAGAGGACAGACCGTGGCTCACGAGGACGACGTGCTCAGCGAGGCGCCCCTGTTCGAGGCGCTCGGCGAAAACGATGCGCGGGCGCTCCGGGCTGACGTGACCAACGTCCACATCGGGCGTGGGGAGAAGCTGTTCTCCGAGGGCGACGCCGGCGACAAGCTCTACATCATCCTGAAAGGAAAGGTCAAGCTGACCAGGGCGGCCCACGACGGGCGGGAGAACCTGCTCAGCGTGCACGGCCCCGGCGAGATGTTCGGCGAGCTGTCGCTGTTCGACCCGAGCCCGCGCACCGCCAGCGCCACCGCGGTCACCGAGGCCACGCTGGCCGGGCTGGCCCACGACGACCTGCGGGCCTTCCTGACCGACCGGCCCGAGGTCGCCATGCACATGCTGGGAGCGCTGGCCCAGCGACTGCGGCGGATCAACGACATCAAGGCCGACCTGGTCTTCACCGACGTCCCCGGGCGGGTCAGCAAGGCCCTGCTCGACCTGGCCACGCGCTTCGGGATCCAGCAGGAAAATGGCATTCAGGTCCATCACGACCTCACGCAGGAGGAACTGGCCCAGCTCGTCGGGGCCTCCCGGGAGACCGTCAACAAGGCGCTGGCCGACTTCGCGGCGCGCGGCTGGATCCAGCTGTCGGCGAAGTCCGTGCTGCTGCTGGACACCGACCGGCTGCGCAAGCGCGCGAGCTAGCACTCGCCGTCACCGACCCGGCCCGCCTCGCCCCCGCGCCGCGCCGCGCCGGCAGTTACCAGGTCACGCCCGCTGGCACAGCACCTTCGGTGGCCAGGTAGTCGAGTTGCGAGCGGACCGCCATCTGGGCGGCCGGCCAGACCTCGCGCGGGACGTCCGCGTACACCCGTTCCACGATCTGCGCTGGCGTGGTGTCGCCGGCGGCCAGTGCGGCCCGGACCTCGGTCAGCCGCTGGGCCCGGTGGGCAAGGTAGTAGTCCAGCGTCCGCGCCGGCTGGGCGAGCAGCGGCCCGTGACCGGGCAGCAGCACCCGCAGGTCGGTCTCGTCCGCTAGCGCGCGCAGGCTGCGCAGCGAACCCAGGTAATCGGCGAGGCTGCCATCCCCGCCGATCACGGTGGTGCCGCGGCCGAGCACCGTGTCCCCGGTCAGCACGGCACCGTCAGCGGGCAGCTGGAGGCAGACGGAGTCGGACGAATGGCCAGGAGTCGCCAGTACCCGCAACTCACAGCCAGCCCCCGTCAGCACGTCGCCGGCGCTCAGGCCCTCGTCGCCGAGCCGCTGCCGCGGATCCACCGCGCGCACCGGGGCACCAGTCAGCTCGGCGAGCCGGACGGCGCCGGCGGAGTGGTCGCTGTGCCGGTGGGTGAGCACGATGACCGCCACCCGGCGTCCCGCCTCGGCCACCTCGTCGCGGACCCGGAGCAGGTGCCCCTCGTCCAGCGGCCCCGGGTCGATGATGATCACCGTGGCCGAGCCGGGCTCGGCGATCAGCCAGGTATTGGTGCCGTCCAGCGTCATCGGCGAGGGGTTCGGCGCCAGCACGCAGCGCGCCCGTGCCGTGCCCGACCCGTCGATAGGACCCGGCCCGGTCACAGCGGGCACTCCGTCACAGGTGCCCCTTCACAGGTGCTCCGTCACAGCGGGTACTCCGTCACTCCCGGGACGGTCAGCCAGGCCGCGCCCTCGCGCCGCAGGACCTCGGGGATGCGGACCTGGACGTCGGGAACCCTGGCCAGGACCGCGTTCATCTCGCCACAGGCGGCCAGCTCGGCGAGGGTCACGGCAGTTGGCGGCCACAGCCGGATCTCCTGCCGCCGACCCGCC
>JBOHCO010001472.1:0-2127 GCA_050698895.1 Streptosporangiaceae bacterium | reverse complement strand
ACGGGGCCGTGGCCGGCCCGCTCGACGGGCCGGGCATCGAGTCCCTGCTGACCGAGTCGGTGCTGCCCGCGCCGCCGGGCACCACCGCGTGGGACAGCCCGCTCGGCTTCGCGGTCCGCCGCTGGTGCGCCCCGGTCCTCGGGCTGGAGCCGTCCGCCCCGGCCGCCGACTACCTGGCCAGGCGCACCGAGCTGGGCCCGGCCGAGGTGAACCGCCGGTTCCTGACCCAGTCGCAGGTGACGGCGTGGCTGGTCGACACCGGCTACCAGAGCGACGAGGTCATGACGCCGCAAGAGCTCGAGGCGGCCAGCGGCACCCCGGCCAGGGAGGTCGTCCGGCTGGAGGCGCTGGCCGAGCGGGTGGCCCGGGCGGGCGGCGGCGCGGCCAGCTTCACCGCCGACTTCGAGGCCGCGCTGGCCTCGGCCACCGCCGCCGCGGTCGGCCTCAAGTCCATCGCCGCCTACCGGTACGGGCTGGACTTCGACGCGGCCGAGCCGACCACGGCCGAGGTCCAGGCCGCGGCCGGGCGCTACCTGGCCGCGCTGGCCGCCGACCCGACCGCGCGGATCGAGGATCCGGTGCTGATCCGGCAGGTCATCTGGGCCGGCGTGCGGACCGGCCTGCCGCTGCAGTTCCACGTCGGCATGGGCGACACCGACGCCCGGCTGCACCGCGTCGACCCCGGCCTGATGCACGAGTTCCTGCTGGCCACCCAGCATTCCGGCACGGCGATCATGCTGCTGCACTGCTACCCGTACCACCGCCAGGCGGCCGTCCTGTCCAACATCTTCCCGCACGTCTACATGGACGTCGGCGAGGCGCTCAACCACGTCGGCGCCCGGTCGGCCGCGATCCTGGCCGAGGCGCTCGAGGTCGTCCCGTTCAGCAAGATGCTGTACTCCTCGGACGCCTTCGGCCTGGCCGAGCTGCACTACCTGGGCGCCACCGGCTTCCGGCGGGACCTGGCCAGGGTCATCGGCACGTTCGTGGCCGACGGGGCCTGGTCGGCGGCCGACGGTGAGCACGTGGCCCAGCTCATCGGCTCGGGCAACAGCCGCCGGGTGTACCGGCTGGACGCCCGCGGGCTGGCCGGGCAGTGATCGGGCCGGACCAGGCGCAAGACCTGTACGCCGCCCTCAGCGAGGGCATCGCCCGCGAGCTGGATGACGCCATCGCGCTGCGCCGCGAGCTGCACGCCGCGGCCGACCTGGGCGGGGCCGAGCAGCCCACCGCGGCCAGGGTCGCGGCCGTGCTCGGCGAACCGGACGCGCCGGTGGTGGCGCAGACCGGCCGCGTGATCCGCATCGGCCCGGCCGACGGCCCGACCGTCGCGGTCCGGGCCGAGCTGGACGCGCTGCCGGTCACCGAGCAGACCGGCGTGCCGTGGGCCTCGCGGACCTCGGCCATGCACGCCTGCGGGCACGACGTGCACATGGCCGCGCTGACCGCGCTGGGCCGCGCGGCGCGGGCCCTCGGCCCGGAGCTGCCGACGGCGCTGCTGGCCCTGCTCCAGCCCCGCGAGGAGACCTTCCCGTCCGGGGCCAGGGACATCATGACCACCGGCGCGCTGGCCGAGCACCAGCCGCTGGCCGTGATCGGCGTGCACCTCCAGCACCAGCTCCCGGCCGGCATCGTCGGGGCCGCCGCGGGCACCGTCAACGCCTCCTCGGACGAGCTTGAGATCACCGTCACCGGCCGCGGCGGCCACGCCGGCTACCCGCACCTGGCCGTCAACCCGGTCCCCGCGCTGTGCGCCGCGGTGGTCGCGCTCCAGCAGGTCACCAGCCGGTACGCCGACCCCACCCACGCCGTGGTGGCCTCGATCGGCGCCATCGAGGGCGGCCGCGCCGCCAACGTCATCCCGGAGACGGCCGGGGCCCGCGGCTCGCTGCGCGCCCTCGACCCGGCCGACCGGCCCCTCGTGCAGGAGGCCGTGCGGGAGATCGTCACCAGCACCTGCCGGGCGTACGGCTGCGACGGCCAGGTCACCATCACCGAAGGCGAGCCCGCGCTGGTCAACGACCCGGCCCTGGCCGCCGCCAGCTGGCCGTGGGCGCGCCGCGGCGGCTTCGCCATCGACGACGGCTTCCGGTCGTGCGGCGCAGACGACTTTTCCTATTACCTAAC
>JBOHCO010001471.1:0-4986 GCA_050698895.1 Streptosporangiaceae bacterium | reverse complement strand
AAGACCCCCACGCTGGCCCCCGGCTGCGGCGACATCAGCCCGCTGGGCATCACCGGCACCCCCGTCATCGACGCCGCCGCCCATGAGGTGCTGGTCGTCGCCGAGGTCCAGGACCACCCCGCCCGGCAACGCTGGCAGAACATCAGGCACGTCATGGTCGCGCTCAAATTCACCGCCACCAGCGTCCGGCGGGCCTGGCAGCGGCCGATCGACCCGCCCGGCGGTGGCGGCCGGGCCTACTACATCCCGGCCGAGCAGCAGCGCTCCGCGCTGACCCTGTCCCGCGGCCGGGTCTACGCCGAGTACGGCGGGCTGTTCGGCGACTGCGGCAAGTACCAGGGCTACGTGGTGTCCGTCGCCGCGTCCGGCACCGGCCGGCTCCGGTCCTGGAAGGTGCCCACCGTCCGGGAGGGCGCCATCTGGGCCACCGACGGCGCCGCCAGTGCCCGGGGCGAGCTGTTCGTCGCCACCGGCAACTCGAACAACGACTCCGGCCGCTTCGACTACGGCGACGCCGTGATCGGCCTGTCGCCCGGCCTGCGGATCGACGGCTACTTCGCCCCCCGCGACTGGGCCCGGCGCAACGCCGACGACCTCGACCTCGGCTCCGGCGGCCCGATCCTGCTGCCCGGCAGCCGCCTGGTGTTCGAGTCCGGCAAGCCCGCCGTGTCCGGCGTGTCCACCGGGTTCCTGCTCAGCCAGGCCCGGCTCGGCCGCATCGGCCACCCGCGGTTCAGCGGCCAGGTCTGCCCCGGCGGCGGCTACGTGTTCGGCGCCGAGGCCGCCGAGCGGCTCCGGAAGGGCGGCCCCGTCTACCTGTACGTGCCGTGCTCGGGCGGCACCGTGGCGCTGCGCGTCAGCTACGGCCGGCATCCCCGCTTCACCAGGGCCTGGGCCGCGCGCGGCCCGAACGGCACGCCGATCATCGCCGGCGGCCTGGTGTGGGCCCTGGCCACCGGCGCCGACGGGGGCGGCGGCGCCTCCGACCTGTACGGAATGAGCCCGCTGACCGGCCGCGTCCGGGTCCGCGAGCAGGTCCGCCCGGTCGAGCACTTCGCCACCCCCGGCGCTGGTGACGGGATGATCTTCGTCGCCACCGCGGCCGGGGTGCAGGCCTTCAAGCCAGCCAGATAACAAGGCCGGGGGAGCGGGCCGGGCCCGGCGGGCTGGCCCGGATCCCGGCTGGCCTGTCGGTGGCCGGGGTTACTGTGGGCGGCGTGCGTGAGCTGTTCCACCCCGCGGTCGCGGCCTGGTTCGCCGGGCAGTTCCCGGCCGGCCCGACCGCGCCCCAGGAGGCGGGCTGGCGGGAGATCGCCGCGGGCCGCCACACGCTGATCTCCGCGCCCACCGGCTCGGGCAAGACCCTGGCCGCGTTCCTGGTCTGCGTCGACCGGCTGTACCGCGCCCACGAGGCCGGCGAGACAGTGGCCGGCGAAACAGCGGCGGGCGAGACAGCGGCCGGCGAGACAGCGGCCGGCGAGACGCTGCCCGGCGAGACCGCGGCAGATGACACCGGGGCGGACGATGCCCGCCCGGCGAGCGCCGCCGGGCCGCAGGTGGTCTACGTGTCGCCGCTCAAGGCGCTGGCCGTCGACATCAGCCAGAACCTCGAGCGCCCGCTGGCCGAGATCGCCCGGGTCGCGGCCGGGCTCGGCCTGACCGCGCCGGACATCCGGGTCGCGGTGCGGACCGGAGACACCGCCGCCGCCGAGCGGGCGGCCATGCTCAAGCGCCCGCCGGACATCCTGATCACCACCCCGGAATCGCTGTACCTGCTGGTCACCGCGGAGCGCAGCCGGGCCATGCTGGCCACCACCCAGACCGTCATCGTGGACGAGATCCACGCCGTGGCCGGCAACAAGCGCGGCTCGCACCTGGCGCTGACCCTGGAGCGGCTCGAGCAGATCACGGCCGGGTCGCTGCAGCGGATCGGGCTGTCGGCCACCCAGCGCCCCATCGAGACCGTGGCCCGGCTGCTGGTCGGCGCGGGCCCGGACCGGTCCGAGCCGGACGGGTCGCCGCGCTGCGCGATCGTGGACTCCGGGCACCGCCGCCAGCTCGACCTGGCCCTGGAACTGCCCGACGACGAGCTCGGCGCGGTGGCCACCACCGAGCAGATGGCCGAGATCCTGGACCTGATCGCCGGCCACGTCTTCGCGCACCGCACCACGCTGGTGTTCGTCAACGCCCGCCGGGAGGCCGAGCGGGTCGCCCACGAGCTGGGCGAGCGGCTGGGCCAGGGCCAGGTCGCCGCCCACCACGGCAGCCTGTCCCGCGACCGCCGCCAGCGAGTCGAGACCCGGCTGCGGGCCGGCGACCTGCGGGCGCTGGTCGCCACGGCGTCGCTGGAGCTGGGCATCGACATCGGGCCGGTCGAGCTGGTCTGCCAGATCGGCTCGCCGCGCAGCTTCGCCACCTTCCTGCAGCGGGTCGGCCGGTCCAACCACAGTCGCGGCGGGACCCCGGCCGGGCGGCTCTACCCGACCTCGCGCGACGAGCTGGTCGAGTGCGCGGCGCTGCTGCGCGGCGCGCGGGCCGGCCGGCTGGACGCGCTGGTCGTGCCCGAGGCGCCGCTGGACATCCTGGCCCAGCAGATGGTGGCCGAGTGCGCGGCGGCCGACTGGGCCGAGGACGAGCTGCTGGCCCTGGTCCGCCGGGCCGCTCCGTTCGCCGGCCTGTCCGAGCAGGACTTCGACGAGGTCGCCGAGCTGGTGTCCGACGGCATCCAGACCGGCCGCGGCCGCCGGGCCGCCTACCTGCACCGGGACCGGGTGGCCGGGCGGCTGCGCGGCCGCCGCGGGGCCCGGATCGCCGCGCTGACCTCCGGCGGGGCCATCCCTGAGGTGGGCGACTTCCGGGTGCTGGCCGAGCCCGATGGTGCCCTGGTCGGCACGGTCGGCGAGGACTGGGCCACCGAGTCCATGGCCGGGGACGTGTTCCTGCTCGGCACCACCTCGTGGCGGATCCGCCGGGTCGAGCCGGGCATCGTCCGGGTGGCCGACGCCCGGGGCGCGCCGCCCTCGGTGCCGCACTGGCAAGGCGAGGCGCCTGGCCGCACCCGCGAGCTGTCCGAGGAGGTGTGCGCGGTCCGCTCGGCCGTGGCCGGCTTCCTGGCCGCCGAGGACCCGCCGGGCGCGCTGGCCTGGCTGGCCGCCGAGTGCTGCCTGTCCCGCGCCGCGGCCGAGACCATCGTGGCCTACCTCGGCACCGGGCTGACCCAGCTCGGGGTGCTGCCGACCATGGACACCATCGTGCTGGAGCGGTTCTTCGACGAGGCCGGGGGCATGCAGCTGGTCGGCCACGCGCCGTTCGGCACCCGGCTGAACCGGGCCCTGGGCCTGGCCCTGCGCAAGCGGTTCTGCGTCACGTTCGACTTCGAGCTCCAGGCCGCGGCCAGCGACGACGCCATCTTGCTGTCGCTCGGGCCGCAGCACAGCTTCCCGCTGGACCGGGTGCCGAAGTTCCTGGCCTCGCCGACCGTGGAGAACGTGGTCCGCCAGGCGGTGCTCACCGCCCCGCTGTTCCAGTCCCGGTGGCGGTGGACCCTGAACCTGTCGCTGGCCGTGCTGCGCATGCGCGGCGGCCGCAAGAACCCGCCCGCCATCCAGCGGATGGAGTCCGACGACCTGATGGCCGCGGTCTTCCCGACGCTGGCCGCCTGCCAGGAGAACGTGGCCCCCGGCCCGCTGGAGATCCCCGACCACCCGCTGGTCCGCCAGACGCTGGCCGACTGCCTGCGCGAGGCCATGGACGTGGACGGGCTGCGGGCCCTGGTCGAGGACATCGAGGCCGGCCGGGTCCGGGTGGTCACCGCCGATACCACCGAGCCGTCGGTGCTGGCCCACGAGATCCTCAACGGCCGGCCGTTCACGTTCCTGGACGACGCCGAGGCCGAGGACCGGCGCAGCCGCACCATGCAGCTGCCCCGCGGCCTGCCGGTGGCGCCCGGCGAGCTGGCCCGGCTCGACCCGGCCGCCATCGACCGGGTGACCGAGCAGGCCCGGCCCGACCCCCGCGACGCCGACGAGCTGCATGACCTGCTGATGACCGCGATCGCGATGGGGGCCGACGAGGCCTGGCAGCCGTGGCTGGACGAGCTGGTGCGCGACCGCCGGGCGGGCGCGGTGGTCACCGGCGCCGGGCGGCTGTGGTTCGCGGCGGAGCGAAGGCGGTATGTCGAGTCGCTGTTTGATAGCGGTGAATTTCGCCCCGACTGCGCCTGCCCGGTGCCCGGTGAGCCGCCCGGCGAGGACGAGGCGGCCGCCGCCCTGCTGCGCGGCCACCTGGAGTACCGCGGTCCGTCGACCGTCGCCGCGCTGGCCGGGGCCACCGGGCTGCGGCCCGCCTTGGCCGAGATGGGGCTGGCCCGGCTGGAGAGCGAGGGCTTCGCGCTGCGCGGCCACTTCACCGCGCCGGACGCGGCGCAGGAGTGGTGCGCGCGGCGGCTGCTGGCCCGCATCCACGCCTACTCGCGGCAGCGCCGCCGCAGCGAGATCGAGCCGGTCACGAGCCGGGACTTCATGCGGTTCCTGCTGCGCTGGCAGCACGTCGCGCCGGGCACCGGGCGCGAGGGGCGGCTGGGCGTGGTCAGCGTCATCGAGCAGCTCCAGGGCTACGAGCTGGCCGCCGGCGCCTGGGAGAACGCGATCCTGCTCAATCGCGTGACCGGCTACCGCCGCGAGTGGCTGGACGAGGCCTGCCTGTCCGGCCAGGTCACCTGGGCCCGGCTGTCGGTCCGCGACAGCGACCCCGACGCAGCCCCGCGCCGCGGCGGGCTGACCCCGTCGCGGGCCACGCCGATCACCCTGACGCTGCGCGACGACCTGCCCTGGCTGCTGCTGGCCGCGCGCGGCGACCAGGTCCCGGCCGAGCCCGGTCCCGGCCGCACCCGCGACGTGCTCGACGCGCTGCGCCAGCACGGCGCGCTGTTCCGGCCCGACCTGTCCACCCTGACCGGCCGGCTGCCGGCCGAGGTCGAGGAGGGGC
>JBOHCO010001470.1:0-1382 GCA_050698895.1 Streptosporangiaceae bacterium | reverse complement strand
ACCCCACGAAAATCAAGCTCACAAAGCAGCAGAAGGATTCCATACCGATGAAGCGACACGAATTCCACGGCGACTGGAATTATACAATCCATGCGCTGAACAAATGAGTAGTTTCATTCCGCCGCCTGGCTCGCAGGCCAACACCACCGCCGGAATGGGGAACGGCACCAGCCCCGCCATCGCCGGGCTGTCCGGCGGCGGCTACGAGGTCACTTTTCAAGACAATACGTGACCCGTCCTTAAGGAACTGAGCGGCTCGATTTACCGGGCCCTGGTTCGCCCCGTTTCCGGGCCTGGCCCCGCCCACGTCGGCGGGGCCAGGGCCGGTCGCGTGCGCCAGGCGCGGCCCGCCTCATCGCCTGGCTGCCTCGCCGTGGCGGTGGCTCGATCAACGAGCACTGGCCGACCGCAGGGGGACGTGGACCGGGCTCTCGGTGCCCGCGGGGCCGGTCCGGGAGAGGGCGTCCAGCTCGGCGGCGATGTCGGCGGCCTCGGCTGCGCCGATCCGGTCGAAGATCTCCCGTGCCTGCCGCAGGCCCGCCGCCGCGCCGGCGGTGTCGCCGGCGGCCAGGGCGCAGCGGCCCAGGCCGGCGAGCGCATGGGCCTCAGACCAGGAGCCGCCGATCTCGCGGGCCAGGTCCAGGGCCTGCCGGTGACAGTCCCTGGCCCGGCCGGGGTCACCGCGAGCCCGGTGCAGCTCACCTGTCTCGTTCTGGACCTCCGCCTGAGCGCCTCGGTCGCCGAGGTCGCGGAAGATGCCCAGCGCCTCCTCCAGCGCCCGGGCCGCACCCGGATAGTCGCCGGTCAGCCGCCGGACGGGCCCGAGGTAGCCGAGGGCGATGGCCTTGCCGAGCCGGCTGCTGAGGTCGCGGTAGATGCCCAGCGCCTCCTCCAGGGCGCGTGCGGCGCCCGGACTGTCCGCCGTCGCCTGCCGCGTGGCCCCCAGGCTGAGCAGGACGCTGGCCTGGCCTGGCCGGTCGCCGAGGCCACCGAAGATGCCCAGCGCCTCCTCCAGTACTGCGGCCGCACCCGCATTGTCACTGGTCGAATACCTCACGACTCCGAGGTCGTGCAGGACGCCGGCCTGGCCGTGCCGGTCACCGAGGTCGCCGAAGATGCTCAGCGCCTCGTCCAGGGCGGCTGCCGCGCCTGAAAAATCCCCGGTCAGCCGCCGGGCAATCCCGAGATGGTGGAGGGCGCCGGCGTGGCCGGGCCGGTCACCGAGGTGGCGTGCGGCGCTCACGGCAGCGGCGTGGCGGGTGATGGCGCTGGTCCAGGGGCCGTCGTGGCGCAGCAACGCGCCCACGCCGGCGGTGAGGACGACCAGCCGGGCGTGCTGGCCGCCGCGGGCGGCGTAGTCGAGGCAGGCGAGCAGGCTGGCG
>JBOHCO010001469.1:0-6438 GCA_050698895.1 Streptosporangiaceae bacterium | reverse complement strand
TGCCGCGGCCGGTCCGGAAGGCGCGAGGTCATGATCACGGCAATCGGTCAGCGACAGTCGCTGACCGATTGCCGTGATCATGACGGCCGCCATCAAGGCGGCCGGAAAGCGGGAGATCCGGGCCAGCCCGGAGCGGCGCGCCCCAGTGATCCCGCCTTTCTGGCTCACTGCTGGGCCAGATCCCGGCGTTCGCCCCGCCGAAATGGCAGAAATCATGATCACCCGGACTTTTCATTCAATACGACTGAAAAGTCCGGGTGATCATGAATGGGCCCAGGTGGTTCGGCGGCGGCTCAGCCGGAACGGGCCTCGTCCCCGGAGCGCCCGACCCACAGGCCGCGGGTGTGCCCGACGTGGGCCGTCATCAGCGACTCGGCCTCGGCCACGTCGCCGGACTGCAGCACCTTCAGCATGACGCGGTGCTCACGGGCCGAGGCCAGGAGCTGACCGTTGTCGGCCAGCTCCTGCAGCCCGAACAGCCGGGCCTGACGGCGCAGCCGGTCGACCAGGTCGGTCAGCCGCGGGTTGCCGATGGTCGAGATGAGCTGCGCGTGGAACCGCCGGTCGCAGTCGAGGTAGTCGATCAGGTCGCCGCGCTCGGCGGCCGCCTCGATGGCCTCGCCGGTCTCGTTCAGCGCGGCGATCTTCTCCGGGGTCAGCAGCTTGGCCACCTGAGCCATGATCGGTACCTCGATCAGCAGCCGGATCTGCGAGATCTGGTCCAGGTCCGACTCGGAGACGGCCATGACCCGGAAGCCGCGGTTGCGGACCGCCTCCATCATTCCCTCGCCGACCAGGTCGAGCATGGCCTCGCGGACGGGCGTGGCCGACACCTGGAAGCGCTCCGCCAGCGTGGGCGCCGAGTAGATCACTCCCGGCTGCAGCTCCCCGGCCACGACCGCGGCCTCCAGGGCCCGGGTGACCTGCTCGCGCAGGCTGTCGGACCGGACCGCAGAGATCTTGTCCGGTCCTCCAAGACGGTCGATGGTCATGCCACCTGGCTTCCTGATTAGCCCGGAGCCAAGCCATAGAGCTCCAGAACGTGGTAGCTCATCCTACCGAGCCGTGATCAGCGGATATATCGCCGCGACCGCACTTCATTCTGACCCGGCCGACCGTGAGTGCCTGGCCGGCCGGGCATCAGCTCACTCCGATGAACTGGTGGTCGGTGAGGATCCGGCCGTCGCTGTCCAGGGCGAGGATGTCCAGGCCGCCGCCGACCGCCTGTCCCGTGCTGGTCGACACCATCGACCGCCGGATGCTGAGCACCCCGGACAGCAGGGGGAGCGCCTCCTCAGCCGCCGCGAAGACGTGCTCGCCCGTGGCCACGAACATCTCGTAGGCGCGGGTCACCCTGGCGTTCAGGGCGTCGTAACCCCGGACCTCCAGCGGCGGCACCGGGAACGCCAGCCGCCCGGCCGCCTCGCGGACCTCCCGGGGCGGGTCGACCAGCACCTGGAGGCCGTCATCTGCCCACAGTTCGCGGATGAGCGTGGCCCGCGCGGCCGGATCGGGCTCGTTCCACTGCGCGACGTACCGGTCCGCCCATTGCCTGATGTCGAGTGGCTTGTCCATGCCCATCAGTGTGCGGGCCGCCGGGCATCGCCGCGATTCCCGGCCGGGAATTGCGGCGCGGCCGGCCCGGTGCCGGCCCGGCGTCCCCCGGGCGTTGTCGGATGCGCTGGTTAGCGTGTCGACCATCAGCCGGCCGACGGCGACGATATGAGGGTCGATGGCGGAGACCGCAGCGGGCGGGAGCGCGGCTGGTGCGGCGAGACCGCGCCTGGTGGTGTCGGTGACCGCCTCAGCCGACGGGCGGGTGACGCTCAGCCGCGCCAGCCGCCTGCTGGACGGGGCCACCCGGGAAATGTGGGACTCCGTTCATCCCGCTAGCGCGGACCGGATGCTCGCGGCACGCCACGCGGAGATCGAGCGACGGTACGCACCCCACGTAGTCCTGGAGGGAAGCGGAACGTTCGTCGCGGATGCCGACGGCCCGATCACCGGCTTGCCCGCGCCCCATGGCGACGCCGCCGCGCTCTATGACGATTTCCTGCCCGCCGACCCAGAGTCGCGCTGGTTCGCCGTCGTCGACGGCCGCGGCCGGATCAGGTGGACCCACAAAGGAGACGCCGGCCGCCGGTTGCTGGTCATCGTGTCGCACGCGACACCGGCGCCGTACCTGGGCTATCTGCGGAGCGAGGGCATCCCCTACCTGGTCGCCGGCGACGGACCGGTCGACCTGGGCGATGCCCTGCGCACGATGAAGGACCAGCTCGGAGCGACCTGTGTCGTCTCGGAAGCCGGAGGCGGCCTCAACGGCGCGCTGCTCCGCTCCGGGCTCGTTGACGAGCTTCACCTGATGCTGCTGCCGTCACTGGTCGGCGGCCTGGGGACGCCGACCGCCTTCGACGGCGTCCCCCTTCAGGCCGGCCAGTTCCCGACTCCGCTACGGCTGCTGGACGCGCACGTCACGACCGACGGCATCGTCTCGCTGCACTACGAGATCGATCGTCGGCCGGCCGTCCGCTGACCGCTCCCGCCAGGCCTCGGGCAGGGCGACGAGCATCAGCACGCCGGTCAGGGCGAAGCCAGCCGCGTACCCGGTGTGGATCACGAGCAGGCCGAAGACGGCCGGGCCGGCCCCGTAGCCGGCGTCGTAGGCCAGGCTCCACAGGGCGCTGGCCGTGCCGACCCCAGACGCCGGCACCCGATCGATCATCAGCGCCAGGGTGGCGTTCTGGATGATGCCGAACCCGATGCCGAACAGGCCCATGCCGGCGATCACGGCGACCGGGGAGGACAGCCAGATCATGGCGCCCATGCCGAGGGACGCGATGGCCAGTCCCGGCGCCAGCAGGCGCGCATGACCGTGCCGGTCGCCGTGCCGCCCGGCCCACCAGGGGCTGATCGTGGCGGTGAGGGCCTGAGCCAGCAAGCCGACCGCGGCCAGGTTGCCGGATACCCCGGCGGCGATCGGGAGGAACGAGACGATCACCCCGCCGGCCACGGTGCTGGCCGCGAAGATGAGGGCCGGCCGCAGCAGCCGGCCTTGCCGCAGGCCGGCCAGGAGCCCGGCCGACTGCGGGACATCGGCGAGCGCCCCGGTCGCGCGGCGGCCAGCCCCGCCGGGCAGCCACGGGACCACGGCCAGCGGCACGAGCGCGACCGCCGCCGCCAGGCCGATCACGACCGCGTAGCCGTAGTGGCCAGCCAGCCAGAGCCCAGCCGGCAGGGCTATGACTCCGGGCACGCCGTCCACGACTCCGGACAGGCCCAGTCCCTCGCCTCGCCGGTCGGGTGGCAGCAGCACGGCCGTGAAGGCGCCGGCCACGACACCGCAGAGGCCGAAGCCCAGGCCGCGAACGACGCTGACCGTCACGGTGATGACCAGCGGGCCAGCCGGCAGCAGCGCAAGTGCCGGTAGTCCGAGCAGCAGCGCCCCGACGGCGAGCACCGGCCGGTACCCGAACCGCTTCATCAGCAGCGGCGCGGCGAGTTCCGCGGCCACGGTGCCCAGCAGGAGCATCCCGGTCACCAGCCCCGCCCCCGTGCTCCCGGCCCGGGCCGCGACGTACTTGGGCGTCACGGAAAGCAGCAGGTAGAAGCCGGTAAGCACGCAGAACTCGGACAAGAACACCAGGAGCAGCGGACGGGTGATGATCCGGTCACGGGCCGGGCCGCCGCCGGTCTCGTGGCTGGGTGCGGTGGGGCTCAATGTGCTCATGCTTGCGAACCTAAGGTCCAAGCGGGCCACCGATAAGCTCCAATGTCATGGCGATTCAGTGGTCCGGTTTGGGCCCGGAGCTGCTGCTGCGGCTCGACCGCGACAGCGGCCAGCCGCTGCGCTCCCAGCTGGAGGGGGGCCTGCGCGAGGCCATCCGGAGCGGTCAGCTGAGCGGCGGCGAGCGGCTGCCGTCATCGCGGGAGCTCGCTCGTGAGCTGGACGTGTCCCGTGGCCTGGTCCAGGAGTGCTACGGCCAGCTGCTGGCCGAGGGCTACCTGACCAGCCAGGTCGGCTCGGCCACCCGGGTCGCCACTGGCGGGTACCCGGCACCGCCGGCGCAGGCCCCGCGCCCGGCGCCCGCGCCCCGGCTGATCGCGGACTTCCGCTCGGGAGTTCCCGACCTGGCCAGCTTTCCGCGCGGCGACTGGGTGTGGGCGACCCGAGAGGCCTGCGGCAGCGTGCCGAACCCGGATCTCGACTACGGCGATCCGCGCGGCAGCGCCGCCCTGCGCAACGTGCTGGGCGGGTACCTGCGGCGGGTGCGCGCCGCCGCTGCCGATCCCGAGCACATGATCGTGAGCACCGGATTCGCGCAGGGACTCAACCTGGTGCTGCGGGCCCTGGCCCAGGCCGGCGTGCAGTGCGTCGCCTTCGAGGATCCCGGCTACGGGAGCGCCGCGATCGATGAGACCATCCGGGCCGTCGCGGGGATCGGCCTGGGCGTGGTCCACGTGCCCGTCGACGATCAGGGGATAGACGCCGCCAGGCTCGACGCGAGCGGCGCCCGGGTCGTCGTCGTCACTCCGGCCCACCAGGCGCCCACCGGGGTGGTGCTCGCGGCCGGTCGGCGCCACGCCCTGGTGGACTGGGCCCGCCGCCGCGGTGCATTCATCGTCGAGGACGATTACGACTCGGAGTTCCGCTACGACAAGGAGCCCGTCGGCGTGCTCCAGGGACTCGCCCCGGACCGCGTGTTCACCATCGGCACGACCAGCAAGGCGCTCGCGCCGGCCGTGCGGCTCGGCTGGGTCCTCGCCCCAGCAGCGCTGGCCGGGGCGGTCGCGGCCGAGAAAGAGATGAGCGACCGGGGGACATCCACCCTGGACCAGCTGGTGCTGGCCGCGCTGCTCGAGTCAGGCCGGTACGACCGTCACCTCCGCCGGATGCGGACGATCTACGCCAGCCGCCGCGCCGCGCTGATCGACGCCCTCGCCCAGCACGCGCCCCGCATCCGGCTGACCGGCCTGGCCGCGGGATTCCATGCCGTCGCTCACCTGCCCGCCGCAGCGGACGAGGAGGCGGTCGCTGACGCCGCCCGCGAGCGGCAGGTCGGCCTCTACCCCATGAGCGGTCACCGGGCCACCGGCAGCACGGCCCCGCCTCAGCTGGTCATGGGCTTCGGCCAGGTAAACGAGCGCTCCATCAACGCCGGCATCGCCGCCGTCGCCGACCTGCTCGGCTGACCAGGCCGGCACCAGCTAGCAGCGCCACTGGCTGGTGTCGAGGCCGGGATAACGCACCTGAAGCTGGGTGACGGTGTCCGGGGTCCAGTACGGGTGGCCCGGCGGGGGAAAGCCGAACAGCTGGAGTTGACGGGTGGTGGCCTGCTCGACGAAGGGGTTCCAGTCCGGCCGGAATGAGTGGTCTCCCCAGGCGTGGCGGCCCGTCCAGTGGCTGTCGGCGTGCCGGTAGCTCACGTGGGCGCTGTACCGGGCCGACCGGGGCGCGGTGATCTCGGTGCCGCGGTGGAAGGACTCGGTGCTGTAGGCCACGACGGTGCCGGCCGGGCCGGCCGAGGACTGCTCGCGGGCGTAGAAGCCGGGCCGCTCGGAGCGCAGGTAGCCGTGCGGCAGGGCGGGTACGCCGGCCGTCGCGGGCAGCGGCACGATGTGGGTGGGTCCGTGGTCCTCGAGGACGTCGCTGAGCCAGACGAACATCTCCAGGCCGCGCCAGCGCCAGTCGGCGGAGGGGACCAGCGGGGTGTGGTTGAGGTAGTCCCGGTGGTGTTCCTGTTCGTAGCTGGCCGCCCCGGTGTACTTGGCCCACAGCTCCGAGGCATAGACCCGGATGTCCTCGGCGGCGAAGATGGCCTCGGCCAGGGCGACGAGCTTGTCGTGCACGACGATCCGGCACAGCGAGACGGCGGGGAAGGGGAAGGTGATGATCCCGCCGAACTCGTCGCCGGCGAAGGCCCGGTTAGCGCCCTGATCCGGGGCGGCGTGGTAGTCGGCGGCGCTGGGGTAGACCGCGGCCAGGTCCTGCTGGGCGGCGGCCAGCTCGGGGCCGGACAGGTAGCCGGGCAGCACCACGAACCCGTCGCGCCGCCACGCTGCCGCCGCATCAGATAGGTCCACGCGGCCACGCTGCCGCATGCCGCATGCCAGCGCGAGCGAATTATCGGGCCGCTCGCTACGCTTTCGCCGGTGAAGACTGTCAGCAGGCCAGGGAAGTCTGAGACGTGGACCCGGTCACTACTGCGCTGCGGCCTGGCCGCAGGCCCGGTTTTCGCGGCGGTGTTCCTGGCTGAAGGGGCCATTCGTGAGGGCTACCGCCCGCTGCGGCACCCGGTCAGCTCCCTGGCCCTGGGACCGCGGGGCTGGATCCAGACCGGGAACTTCGCCGTGGCGGGGACGCTCATGCTGGCCGGCGCGGCCGGGCTGGCCCGCGCCGCTGATCCGGTCGGCGCCGGCCGGGCCGGCGCGGCCCTGATC
>JBOHCO010001468.1:0-5001 GCA_050698895.1 Streptosporangiaceae bacterium | reverse complement strand
CTCGAGCACGCTGGCGGCCCCGGCCGAGGCGGCCGAGGCGGCCGCGCTGCCCTCCAGGTGCAGGTGCGGCACGACCGGCTCCAGCCAGCGCGGCATGTACCAGGCGTGCCGGCCGAGCAGCGACATGATCGACGGCACCAGCACCATGCGGACCAGGGAGGCGTCGATCAGCACCGCGAACGCCATGCCCAGGGCCAGCATCTTGACCGTCGGCTCGGTGTTGAGCACGAAGCTGGCGAACATCACGACCATGATCGCCGCGGCGGTGGTGATGACCCTGGCCGTGCTGCCGATGCCGATGGCCACCGAGCGGTGCGGATCCCTGGTCCGGATCCAGGCCTCGTGGATCCGCGACAGCAGGAACACCTCGTAGTCCATGGACAGCCCGAACACGATGCAGAACACCAGCATCGGCACGTAGGCCGGGATGGGCAGGGTGGTCGGGACGCCGACCAGGCTGGCACCCCAGCCCCACTGGAAGATGGCCACGATCACGCCGTAGGCGGCGCCGATGGACAGCAGGTTGAGCACCGCGGCCTTGGTCGCGATCACCACCGACCGGAACGCCGTGGTGAGCAGGATGAACGAGATCGCGACCACGGCCAGGATGAGGGCGACCATCCGCCCGGTGATCCGCCGGGTGAAGTCCACCGCGCCCGCCGTGGTGCCGGTGACGTAGGTGGTCACGTGCGACTTGGGCAGCACGGCGTCGCGCAGCTTGTCGACCAGGCTGGTGGTGGCGGTGGCCTGCGGCCGGGTGGTCGGGATGACGTTGAAGACCGCGGTGTTGCCCGAGGAGTTCACCGCGGCCGGGCCGACCGAGGCCACGCCCGAGGTGCCGGACACGTTCTTCTGCATGGTCGACAGCAGTGAGGAGGTGGCCGAGCTGGACTGCTTGGGCAGCGCCACCACGACGGTGAGCGCGCCGTTGACGCCGACGCCGAAGCCCTGCTTGATCAGGTCGTAGGCCCGGCGGTTGCTCTGCGAGGTCGGGTTGGTGCCGTTGTCGGGCTGGCCCAGCATGATCGAGAACAGCGGGATGGCCAGTACGACCAGCACCAGCACGGCGGCCACGCCCCACGGCCACGGGTTCTTGCTGACCATCCGGCCCCAGCGCGCGAACGCGCTCTGCTCGTGGTGCTCCTCGGTCGCCGCCGCAGTATGCTTCGCCTGCTCGCGGATCGAGATGCCCTGCCGCCGGGCCCGCACCCGGGATGGCAGGGAGCGCACGTTGCCGCGGATCAGGCCCATCAGGGCGGGCACCATGGTCAGCGCGGCCGCCATGGTGATGAGGACGACCAGGGCGGCAGCCAGGCCGAGCGAGCCCACGAACGAGACGCCGGAAATGTACAGGCCCAGGATGGAGACCACCACGGTGCTGCCGGCCACCACGACCGCCGCGCCGGAGGTGCCCTCGGCCGCCACGGCCGAGCTGACCACGTCCATGCCGGCGTCGAGCTGCTCCCGGTGCCGGGAGACCAGGAACAGGCCGTAGTCGACGGCCACGCCCAGGCCCAGCAGTGTGGCGATGGTCGGGGCCGTGGTCGGGAAAGTGATCGCCGAGGCCAGCAGGCCCAGCGCGGACAGCCCGGCGCCCACGCTGAACAGGGCCGAGATGAGGGGCATGGCCGCGGTGATCAGCGAGCCGAACATGAACAACAGCAGGATCAGCGCGCAGCCCAGGCCGATGGCCTCGGAGGTCTTGTCGTTGCTGGTCTGGCCGATCTGGCCCGCCCCGGCGCCGTAGTTCACGGTCAGGCCGGCCTTGGTGGCCGGGGCCACGGCCTGGTTGAGCCGGTTCAGGTAGCCGGTGCTGAGCGAGTTCGGGTTCACCGACCAGGAGACCGTCGCGTAGGCGATGGTGCCGTCCTTGGACACGGTGCCGGTGTTCGACGAGGCGAACGGGCTGGTCGCCCTGATCACGTTCGGCAGCTTAGCGATGTTGCTGGTGGCCTGGTTGATCTGGCTGGCGTCCCCGGTCAGCGTGCCGTGCCGGGCGTGGAACACGATCTGCCCGCCGTAGCCGCCCTGCGACGGGTAGTCGTTGTTCAGCCGGTTGAGGCCGTTATCCGAGTCGGTGCCGGACACGTTGTAGTTGTTGACGTACGTGCCGCCCCACACGTGATTGGCGCCGACCAGGCCGCCCAGGATGATCAGCCAGGCGACGATGATGAGCCAGTGCCGCCTGGCCGCGAACGAGGCCACGCGTTCCAGCAGCTGGTTCATGCCCCACCTCTCCCGCGCCCCCGGCGCTCTCCGCTGTGCTGCCCAGCACGATGCTGGACCGCCGCCCCACCCGCCTCCCCTGCCCCCTTCAGGTCAGCGCGGCGGTCCAGCCACTTCGGAGCACCAAAGATGCGGGCGGAGCCGGCCGCCGGTCATCACCCCGGCCGGGTGATGATCAGGGGCGGGCGGGGTGGGCTACCCCACTCTGGCCCGCTCGTCGCTGGTCAGCTCGTCGCCCGGCCGGGACGGCCGGAAGGCCAGCTTGCTGGGCCACCACATCCACCGCCCCAGGTCCAGGTTCAGCGCCGTGACGAGCACCGACCGCACGATGATCGTGTCCAGCAGGACCCCGAAGGCGACCGCGAAGCCCAGCTCGGCCAGGAAGATGACCGGCAGCGTGCCGAGCACCGCGAACGTGCCCGCCAGCACCGCGCCCGCCGAGGTGATCACCCCGCCGGTGGCGGCCAGCCCGTTCAGCGCGCCGCGGGCCGGGCCGTGCTGGTGGGCCTCCTCCCGGACCCTGGTCATCAGGAAGATGTTGTAGTCAATCCCCAGCGCGACCAGGAACACGAACACGAACAGCGGGAACGATGTATCCGCGCCGCCGAAGTGGAACAGGTGGTTGAACACCAGCGCGCTGGCGCCCAGGGCGGCGAAGAACGACAGCACCACGGTGGCGATCAGGATGACCGGCGCGATCACCGCCCGCAGCAGCAGCCCGAGGATCAGGAACACCACGATCAGGATGAACGGGATGATCACCTCGCGGTCGTGGGTGGCCGCCTGGCGGACGTCCAGGTTGATCGCGGTCGTGCCGCCGACCAGGGCGTCCCCGCCGGGCACTGCGTGCACGGCGGTGCGGACGTCGCCGATGGTGGTGTAGGCGGCCTGGCTGTCCGGGGCCGAGGTCAGCGTCCCGTACAGGAACACGTGGCCGTCCCGGATCACCGGCGGCGTCACCTGGGTGATGCCGTGCGTGGCCGCGAAGGCCGACCTGATCCGCGGCGCCGCCGACGGGCTGCCGGTCACGACGACGGGCTGGCCGGCGCCGGCCGGGAAGCTGCGGTCCAGCACCTGCTGGCCGACCACCGAACTGGGCTTGCCGCGGAACGACTCAGCGTTGGTCAGGCCGCTGGCCCTGAGCCCCAGCGAGCCCAGGGCGAGCGCGCCCAGCACCACGGCCGTGGAGATCCAGACGATCCTCGGCCGCACCGCGATGGACCGCCCGACCCTGGCCCAGACGCCGCGGGAGGTGGGCTCGGCGGAGCCGTAGGCCGGCCGGACCGGCCAGAAGATCCACCGGCCGAAGATCACCAGCAGCGCGGGCAGCAGCGTCATCATGGCGATCAGCGCGACGCCGACCCCGATGGCCAGCACCGGGCCCATGCCCTTGGTCGAGTTCAGCTCGGCCACCGACAGCGTGAGCAGGCTCAGGATCACCGTGCCCGCGCTGGCCAGGATGGCCGGGCCGGCCCGGCGCAGGGCCACCGCCATCGCCTCGTGCCGGTCTTCATGCCGGCGCAGTTCCTCCCGGTACCTGGCCGTCAGCAGCAGCGCGTAGTCGGTGCCCGCGCCGAACACCAGCACGTACAAGATCCCGGCCGTCTGCGCGTTGACGGTCAGCCCGGCGTGCGCGGCCAGCAGGTAGATGAGCGCCTGGGCCGCGGTCAGCGAGATGCCCGCCGACAGCACCGGCAGCAGCCACAGCACCGGGCTCCGGTAGGTGATCAGCAGCAAGATGATGACCACCGCGAGCGTGGCGTACAGCAGCGTGCTGTCGATCCCCTTGAACGCCTTGGACGAGTCGGACGCCGTGCCCAGCGGCCCGGCGATGTAGATGGCCGCGCCGTGCGCGTTGCTCTGCGCGATGGACCGCAGCTTCCCGGCCTCGGTGCCGGCCTGGTTCCAGCCGTTCTTGCCCAGGTTGACCGGCACCACCGTCTCGATGGCCCGGCCGTCCTTGGCCACGAACGGCCCCTGGATCTCGCTCGCGACCACGCCGTGGACCGTCGCGAAGCGCCGGGCGTCGGCGGTCGCCTGGGCCTTGTCGGCCGCGGTCAGGCCGGACGGCCGGGAGTAGACCACGACGCCGGGGAAGATGTTCGGCGACTGGAAGCTGGACTGCAGGTTCAGGACCTTCGTCGACTCCGCCTTGGCCGGCAGCCAGGCCTGCGAGTCGTTCTTCTCGGCGCCGGTCAGCTTGCTGGCCAGTGGCCCCAGCGCCACGACCACGATGACCCAGAACACCAGGATCAGCCACTTGGTCCGGCGCCCGCTGGGCAGGTGCATGATCGAGCGGGCTGTGTTCATCGGGATCCCCCAGGATCGGCAGTTCGCTCTGCGGCGACGTGCCCCGCACTCGCCGCGACTCGGGGAATAAGATATATCTCATCCGCTGCCGCCAGCAAGATATATCTCGTTCTCGTGCCGGGTCCGCCGCGTGCCGCCGCTGCGGCACCCCCGTCCCTGGCGACCCTACGAACTCAGATTCCCCGGGTCAAAGTCTTTTGGCGCGCCCGCACCTCGTGGATGTCAGGTTGCCAACACCCCGGTGTCGCTGTCCATGTGCGCCATGAAGCTGGGCTGGGGGTGGGGTGGGGTGGGCTGGGGCTGGGGTGGGGCTGGGGTTGCGGGCGGCCGGATCGCGTGCTGCGGCCGGTCCGGAAGGCGGGGGTTCATGATCGCGGAAAGACCCTGCGGCCGCGAGCGGAGCGCGCAGGCGGAGCTGGCCGCGCGCGCGGACGCGGCGCCCAGGCGGACCGCGCTGGCCCAGCG
>JBOHCO010001467.1:0-3420 GCA_050698895.1 Streptosporangiaceae bacterium | reverse complement strand
CCCTTGCCCTTGAGGTGCCAGAAGGCCCCAGTGATAGAGGCGTCGAAGGTGATCGACTTGACCTGATTCCACCGCTCCAGGCCGCCGTGCGCGGCGAGGGCGCTGTCGAGTAGAGAGTTCATTCCTGCTCCTGTGTGCTGGTTGAGGTCCTGCTTCACGCGGCCGGTGTCGGGCCGCTCGCTAGTTAGATCCCCCGGCGGGCCGGAAATCGCCGGGCATCGCGAATCCGGTTGCCCGGCGATTCCGGCTGTAGGGTGCCACAACTACGTCTATCGCCCCTGAGCTGTAGTTTTCCTGATCAGGCAGTGATCTTCATGCCGCGCGTTCGTACTCGTGGATCAGCCCGCCGAGAACTTCGCGGCGTCGCATCCGCGCCGTCGCCAGGCCGGCGGCGCGGCCTGGGCCTACCTCGCCCGTTTCACGCTGATCCCTGAGCGGCCCGCCCGATCCGTGCGGCATGGCCTGACCGCCTTCTTCGCCCGGCTGACGGTCGTGCTCGGCCCGCTGGTCGACGCGGTAGCCGGCGGTCATTGGGATCCCGACGTCAGCCGCCGGGCCAGCGCTGAGCTGCGCCAGCTCCAGCGTTGTGGGGCGTTCCTTGAAGGCCGCCTGCAAGTCGTTGCCCAAGCCACGCTCAGCAGTCAGGACAGCACGGGCGACCTGCGGCTGCGATTGTTCGACGCCGAACTGTGCGCTGGCCGTGCCAGCCGGGCAGCCGAGCACCTGGCCAGTTCCGGCGCCGTCGTGCCACTGGTCTGGCGAGCCAGGCTCGCCGGAATGCTCGACGCGGCACAAGACCAGTTGCGCAGCGAGCACCCGGCCGACGTGCCCGAAGTCGCTGTGCCAGAGCCCGCCGCGCCCCCTGGCTCCGCCGCGCCCACAGGATCTGCCGTTTCCCCAATCCCTGGCAGGCGGTCCGGCCCAACGGACCGGGCGGAGAGCTGGCCCCCGAACGCTCGCGAGCTGAACGGCGCCGTCGCAGAGTTGCTGGATGCCGCCAGGAGGGTCCGGCTGGCCGAAGCGGCCGTCCTAGCCAGCCCGGCCGCGACTGTCGCGGAAACGACAACCGACAGCGTCCCCGCCACTCCCGCCGCGTCCGAAGCAAGCTCGGACGACCCGGTGGCCGGGCAGGCCGGGCACACCGGCACGGGGGATCGGCGCTCCGCCCCGGACCGACCCGTCCGGCTGGCGCCCAGCTCACGGCAGGCCATCCAGGCAGCCGTAGCCACCGGGCTGGCGCTGCTCGCGGGCGCGGGCATTTCCCAGACCCGCCAGTACTGGGCGGCCATCGCCGCCTTCGTCATCCTCAGCGGCACCCAGACCATCGACCAGACGGTCATCAAAGGCGCCCAGCGGCTGGCCGGGACACTCGCGGGAGTGCTGGTCGGATGCGCCATCGCCATTGCCGCCGGGGCCAGCCCGGCCGTGGTGCTGCCGCTGCTGGCACTTTGCCTATTCGCGGCCGTCTACGAGCAGCCGGCCTCCTACGCTCAGATGGCCTTCTGGATGACGATGCTGCTCGCCCTGCTGTATGAGTTCCTCGGGAAACTCAGTGCGGAGGCGCTCGGGCTGCGAGTGGTCGAAACCGCAGTGGGCACGGTGATCGCCTTGGTCGTGGCCGCGCTCATCCTGCCGGGCCGGGCCCGCGACGATGTCACCGCCGACACGCTGACGCTGCTGCGGACGGTCGATGACATTGCGCAGGCATCACTAACCCGGCTGGCCGCCGGGGAGCACGGGGCCGACCGTGCCAGCGCGGACCGTTACCAGCTACTCACCCTGGATCAGGTCCAGCGCGGGCTCTACCGCAGTGCCGAGCCGCTCCGAACGGTCGGCGGCGCACTGGGGCGCGACGGCATCGAGCGGCTGCTGACGGCCCTCGCCGCCCTCACCTACCAGGCGCGGAACATGATTACCGAGGACAGCCGTTTCCCGGGCCCGGGTCGTTCTCAGGAGTTCGGCGCCACCCGCCTGCCGAGCCAGACCATTGACCAGCTGGCCGCCGTCACCAGGGACAACCTCGAGGCGCTGGCCCGTGTCATCGATGGCGAGCCCGTGAGCGGGATGCGGGAAATAACAGACGTGCTCCCGCCGTCGGCAGGCCCGAAGCCCGAGCCGGCCCGGGGCGATCCGGCCCAGCGGGTGATACATAGTGTGATGCGTATCAACCAGACCGCTGTGGCCCTGGCCGGGAACCTGAGCCAGCCTGAGGCGCGAGCAGGGGGCTAGCTGAGCCCGCTCGCTCGATGACCTTGCGGCAGCGCTCGAAGCTGCCGGGCACGCAGTGTCCTCAGCGGAGTTGCGGAATGCAACCAGCCGTCACCCGGCATTCCGGGCCAGGACAAGCCAGCCTGCCGTGATCGGCATCGGCCGGATCGCGCGGCTGCGCACGGCGACGATCGTGTCCTCAGGTCACCGGCCGCGACAATAACCGCTGCTGTCATAGGTAGAGGAGATGGTCCGGCCCATGAGGCTGAGTCCGGGCGGCCTATCGCAGTCCGGTGCTCTCTGACCATCGATGGCCGTTCCAGCGCAGGCTCAGCACCTTGCCGTCGGCGTAGCCGACGGCCCAGGCGCTGGCTGGGGAGGCGGCGGCGATCCCGTAGAGCAGGCTCTGGTGCCGGCCGGAATCGCGGGTCACGCTGCGGGTCCAGGCCCGGCCGTTCCAGCGCAGGATCAGCGGGTGGCTGGCCTGCCCCAGCAGCGCGCACTGGGTCGGGCAGGACTCGCCAGCGGCCCAGAGGCGGCCGGCGGTGATGGCAACCGCGTTGAGCTCGTTCGCGCCGTGCCCGTCGGGGCTGGGGCTGGGGATCACTGACCATCGGCGGCCGTTCCAGTGCATGACCAGCGTGCGCGATACCAGCCGGGCCTGCGCGCACCTGGCGACGCAGTAGGTGCCCACCGCCCACACGCTGGACGGGGACGCGCCGGCGACTGCGCTGAGCATGCTGAAGCTGCTGTGCGGGTAACGGCCGGGAAGCACCTGCCAGGTGCGGCCGTTCCAGTGCTCGATCAGCGGGGCCTGCGTGTTCTTCCCGGTCGCCTGATAGCCCACCGCCCACGCATCACCCGCCGAGACCGCGTCTACTCCCGTCAGCCAGCTGCCATCCGGACGGCCCGGGCTGGTGACCCTGGACCACCTGGTGCCGTTCCAGTGCAAGACCAGCGTCTGGAACGTGTAACGCGGTGTCACGTACGACCCGACCGCCCAGGCGCTGTGAGCAGAAACCACGCTGACCGCGGCCAGCGAACTGACGACCCGGCTCGGGGCAGGGCTGGGAACCCGCGACCAGCGGCGCCCATCCCACCCCGCGATCAGGGTCCGGAACACCGACGCGGCACCGCATCTGCCGGTGCAGTACTCCCCGACTGCCCAGGCCCGGCGGGCCGACACCGCGGCGACCGACAACAGCGCCGCCA
>JBOHCO010001466.1:0-15403 GCA_050698895.1 Streptosporangiaceae bacterium | reverse complement strand
TTGCTACCCCCAGGGGGATAGCAACGGGACACCCACGACCCGCTTGATCTTCCGACAGCCCAGGGCACTCCCTGACTCATCACCTCGGCCCCGCATGTCCCTTTAGCCACACCAGTCACGGTCGGGCTGCGGCTCGTCGCTCGCGCACTGGTCTGGATGTCGCTGCCCATAGCCCGGCGTCGCTGTCGATGTGCCCTCAAGCCAGGCTGGGGGTGGCCGGGGTTGCGGGCGGCCGGATCGCGTGCCGCGGGCGGACCATGGGGACGGATGGGGATACAGGGACGAAGGGGGACACAGGGACGGACGGGTCGCAGGGAACGGACGGGTCGCAGGGACGGGTGGAGACGCGGGACGGACGGGGACGCAGGGATGGCGGGGACGCAGGGACGCGCGAGGCCGTCCGGGCTGGACGGGGATGCAGGGACGCGCGAGGCCGTCCGGGCTGGCACGGCTGGCGCTGGACGTCCCGTCGCTAACACCACCCGCTGTGGCAGCGGGACATCCAGGCCTGGTGTGGCTTACCTGGGACGGATGCAGCGGCAGGCGGAGTGCGGGGGCCAGGTTCGGCGGTGCCACTGCCAGTCGGGGAGGGCCAGTTCCAGGGTGCCGTTCTCGGCTGGCGCGTGGAGCGGGTCGCGGTCGAGGAACGCCAGCGCCTGGACCGCCGCCTGGGCGGCGACGGCGGCGGCCAGGGCGGCATCACAGGCGGACTGGCTGACCGTTCGCCCGACCAGCTGGGCCAGGATCAGCGGCCAGGCCGGGTCCAGCTCGCTGCGGGTGAGATGAAGGCAGCGCAGGCAGCTGGTCTGGCCCGGCCGCACCATCGGCCCGACGATCCCGATGGCCTCATCGGCGGTGACGGCCAGATGCGCCACCCCGGCCCGCATGAGCCAGCCGGCCAGCTCGGGCTGCTGATAGCCGACCAGGATGGCCAGGTCAGGCAGCACTGGCCGCCCGCCCCGCCGCCAGCTTCCGTGACCGTCAGCGGCCGGGTCAGTCGGTGTGGTGGCGTCCGGGAGGCGGATGTCGTCGCAGGTGGTGACGAGGCCGACGGCGGAGGTGGTCAGGATGTCGGCCAGGGCGGCCGCGATCCGGCCCGGGCCGTAGATCTGCACCCGGGCGGCGTCGCGGCGGGCCAGAACGGCCGCGCCCGCGTCGGAGTAGCCGCGCGCGAGGGCGGCGGTGGCTAGCTCGGCCCCCAGGCGGCCGCGCTGGTCCTGGGTCAGCGCGGCCAGCGCGGCGGCCGGGAAGTCATCGAGGACCCCGCCGGCCGCGAGCAGGGTCAGGATCCGCTCGGTGACCGGCGCGGGAACGCCCAGCGCACGGGCGGCGGTGACGACCTGGTCCCGGTCCCGGCTGCCGTCCAGCAGGCCGATGACGGCGGCGGCGTCGCCCATCCCGGTCAGCGCGACGGCACGACGCGGGTCGATGCCGATCTGCACCGTTTGCCGGTCCCGCCACACCGGCCGCAGGCCGGCCTTCAGCGCTGGTCTCACGCTTTGCAGCGTCGCATCCCGCTCGGACACTCCGCCGTCCGCCCGAGCGCTCCGGCGAAGGCTTATCAGGAACGAAAACCATGATCGTCTTGTTCCACCGGAGTCTGTTTCCGCCGACAGGAAGCTTCCTCTTGACTGACCGCCTGACTGACCGCCTGGCTGACCGCCTGATCGTCCGCGGCGCCCGCGAGCACAACCTCCGGAGCGTCGATCTCGACCTGCCCCGCAACGCGCTGGTCGCCTTTACCGGCTTGTCCGGTTCCGGGAAGTCCAGCCTGGCCTTCGACACGATCTTCGCCGAGGGACAGCGGCGGTACGTGGAGTCGCTGTCGGCCTATGCCCGGCAGTTCCTGGGCCAGCTGCACAAGCCGGACGTGGACGCGATCGAGGGGCTGTCCCCGGCGGTGTCGATCGACCAGAAGTCGACGTCGCGGAATCCGCGCTCGACGGTGGGCACGGTCACCGAGATCTATGACTACCTGCGGCTGCTGTGGGCGCGCATCGGCCACCCGCACTGCCCGGTCTGCGGGGCGCCGATCAGCCGGCATACGCCGCAGCAGATCGTGGACGCGATCCTGGAGCTGCCCGAGGGCACCCGGTTCCACCTGCTCGCCCCGCTGGCGCGCGAGCGCGCGGGGGACCGTGCGGGGGACGACGGACAGCTGTTCGCGGACCTCCAGGCCAAGGGCTTCGCGCGGGTCCGGCTGGACGGCACGGTGTATCCGCTGGTCGAGCCGCCGGAGCTGGGGGCGGGGGAGGACCACGCCATCGAGGTGGTGGTGGACCGGCTGACGGCCCGTGCCTCGAGTCGGGCAGCGCATCACCGACTCGGTGGAGACGGCACTGCGGCTGGCCGACGGGGTGGTCATGCTGGACCTGGTCGACCTGGCGGATGACGACCCGGGGCGACGGCCTTGTTACTCGGAATCGTTCACCTGCCCTAACGGCCATCCGCTCGCGGTGGAGGAGATCGAGCCCCGGTCGTTCTCGTTCAACTCGCCGTTCGGCGCCTGCCCGGCCTGCACGGGCCTGGGCGTGCAGCGGGAGGTCGACCGGGAGCTGATCGTGCCGGACCCGAGCCTGAGCCTGGACCAGGGCGCCATCGCGCCGTGGGCGCGCTGGCCGGAGCGCGATTACTTCCAGCGGCTGCTGCAGGGGGCGGCGGAGGCGCGCGGATTCGACGTGAGCACGCCGTGGGAGGAGCTGCCGGAGAAGGCCCGGACGGCGGTGCTGCACGGCACCGGCGACCGGGTGCACATCAGCTACCGGACCAGGTCCGGGCGGGACTGGTCGTACTTCGTTACGTACGAGGGCGTGCTGCCCTGGCTGGAGCGGCGGCACGCGGACGCGGCCTCGGACGCGGAGCGCGAGCAGTTCGAGGCGTTCATGCGCGAGGCGCCGTGCCCGGTCTGCGCGGGCGCCCGGCTGCGGCCGGAGGTGCTGGCCGTGACGGTGCAGGGCCGGTCGATCGCCGAGATCGCGGCGCTGTCCCTGGGCCAGCTGGCCGGGTGGCTGGACGGGCTGGAGCTGACCGAGCGCGAGGCGCTGATCGGCGCGCGGGTGCTGCAGGAGATCCGGGCCCGGCTGGGCTTCCTGACCGACGTGGGGCTTGACTACCTGTCGCTGGACCGGGCGTCGGCCACGCTGGCGGCGGGCGAGGCGCAGCAGATCCGGCTCGCGACGCAGCTCGGGTCGGGGCTGGCCGGGGTGCTGTACGTGCTGGACGAGCCGTCGGCGGGCCTGCACCAGCGGGACAACCGCCGGCTGATCGAGACGCTGCTGCGGCTGCGCGACCTGGGCAACACGGTGATCGTCGTGGAGCACGACCAGGACACCATCCGGGCGGCGGACTGGGTGGTGGACGTGGGTCCCGGCGCGGGCGAGCAGGGCGGCCAGGTGGTGGTCAGCGGGACCGTGGCCGACCTGGAGGGCTCGGCGGAGTCGGTCACCGGGGCGTACCTGTCGGGGCGCCGGCAGATCGAGGTGCCGGAGCGGCGGCGGGCCCGGCAGCCGGGCCGTGAGCTGGTCGTCGAGGGGGCGCGGGAGCACAACCTGCGGGACATCGACGTCATGGTGCCGCTGGGGCAGTTCGTGGCGGTGACGGGCGTCTCGGGCTCGGGCAAGTCATCGCTGGTCAGCGACGTGCTGTACCCGGCACTGGTGAACCGGCTGAACGGGGCGCGGCTGGCGCCGGGGCGGCACACCCGGGTCACGGGCATCGAGCACCTCGACCAGGTGGTCGGGGTCGATCAGTCGCCGATCGGGCGCACGCCGCGGTCCAACCCGGCCACCTACACGGGCGTGTTCGACCACATCCGGAAGCTGTTCGCCCAGACGGCCGAGGCCAAGGTGCGCGGTTACCAGCCGGGACGGTTCTCGTTCAACGTCAAGGGCGGGCGCTGCGAGAGCTGCCTGGGCGAGGGCACGATCCGGATCGAGATGAGCTTCCTGCCGGACGTCTATGTGCCCTGCGAGGTGTGCCACGGCACGCGCTACAACCGCGAGACGCTGGACGTGCACTACAAGGGCAAGACGATCAGCGAGGTCCTGGACATGACGGTCCGGGAGGCGGCCGAGTTCTTCCGCCCGGTGGACCGGATCGCGCGGCACCTGCGGGCGCTGGAGGCGGTCGGGCTGGGCTACGTGCGGCTCGGCCAGCCGGCGACGACGCTGTCGGGCGGCGAGGCCCAGCGGGTGAAGCTGGCCGCTGAGCTGCACCGGCGCTCGACCGGCCGGATGATCTACGTGCTGGACGAGCCCACGGCCGGGCTGCACCCCGAGGACGTGCGCAAGCTGCTGGGGGTGCTCCAGTCGCTGGTGGCGATGGGCAACACGGTGCTGGTGGTCGAGCACAACGTGGACGTGATCAAGACCGCGGACTGGGTCATCGACCTGGGCCCGGACGGCGGGCCGGCCGGCGGCCAGGTGGTCGCGCAGGGAACGCCGGAGGAGGTGGCCGCGGTGGCCGCCTCGCACACAGGGCGGTACCTGCGGCCGCTGCTGGGCCAGGCCTGGCCGACCGCCGCCTGAGGCGCGCGGTCAGCCAGCGCGGTCAGCCCGGCTCCGGGCCCGTCCCGCCGTCAGGCTTGCCGGGCTCGTCGGTACCGGGCTTGTCCTCGGTACCGGGCGTGTCCTCGCCGACCGAGGTCTCCAGGTCGGAGATGTCCAGCTCCGGCCGGCCGCGCACGAAACCGTCGGTGTCGTCGAAGTCGTCCGCCGTGGGCAGCAGGTCCGGGTGGGCCCAGACCGCGTCGCGACCGGACGTGCCGCGCTCCTGGGTCAGGCCCAGCCAGATGGTGGCCGCCTCGCGCAGCCGCCTGGGCCGCAGCTCCAGGCCCACCAGCTCGGCGAACGTCCGCTCGGCCGGCCCGCCGGCGGCCCGCCGCCGCCGGATGGCCTCGGCCAGCGCGCCGGCCTGGGGCAGCCGGTTCTGGGACGCGATCCCGACCACGGTGGCCACCCAGCCCTCGATCAGGGCCAGCATGGTCTCCAGCCGGGCCAGCGCGGCCTTCTGCTCGGGCGTGTCCTCGGGCTGGAACAGCGCCGCGCCGGACAGCGCCTCGTTGAGCGCCTCGGGGTTGGACGGGTCGATCTGCGGCATGACGTCGCGCAGCGCGGCCGCATCAACCTTGATACCGCGCGCGTAGTCCTCCACCGCGCCCATCAGCCGGGCCCGCAGCCACGGCACGTGGGCGAACAGCCGCTGGTGCGCCGCCTCGCGCAGGGCCAGGAACAGCCGGACCTCGTCCTCGCTGACCTCCAGCCCGGCCCCGAAGGCCTTGACGCCCGCCGGGAGCAGCGCGGCGGTGCCCGCCGGGCCGAGCGGCAGGCCCACGTCGGTGGAGCTGACGACCTCCTCGGCCAGGCTCCCGATGGCCACGCCGGCCTGGCCGCCGACCATCATCCCGCCGATCCGCCGCATCATGTCGCCCAGGCCCCCTAGGGCCCCCAGGCCGCCGGACATGGCCGTCATCGCAGCGCGCATCTCGGGCGGCAGGTCGGCGGCGAGCTCGGCCGGATTGTCGCCCAGCATCCCGCCCATGGCCTCCACCTGCCGGGAGACGATCGGGTCGCAGAGCTTGGACCAGACCGGCAGGGTGGCTTCCACCCATTCCGAGCGGCTCCAGGCCTGGATCGTCCTGATCCCGCTGGGGAACTCGGTCGCGTCCTCCAGCCACAGGTCGGCCAGCCGGAGCGCCTCGGTGACCTGGCTGCGCTCCTTGTCGAGCACGCTCGGATCACCCTTGGCGGCCACCGCCTGCCGGGCCATGTTCTTGGCCAGGTCCCAGTTGACGGGGCCCCCTTGCCAGGACATAAGGTCGGCGAACTGCCGCAGCGCGTTGGCGAGCTGCTGCGGATCGCCCAGCGGGCCCAGGGGGCCGCCCGCGCCCTGGCCGCCGGAGCCGCCGGGACCCGAGCCGCCAGAGCCCGATCCGCCCGACCCCGGGCCCTCGTCGGGGTTGCCGGGCACGCCAAAGCCGAAGGGAGGGTCAGTCATCTCCGCGGCCTCTCAGGCAGGATGGAAGAGTCCATGTTGGCCAAGCTATCCCGGGAGCGATAGGTCGTGAGCAACCGAGATGCCGAGGTTCGCCGTGGGCGCAGCACGCGCAGGGGGCGCAGCAGCCACCCCGATGGCCATCCGGCGGAGTCCGAGGCTGACCGGCACGAGCCGAGGCCGGGCGGAGATGCCGGGCGCGAGCCGGGCGGCGGACGCCCGGTCGTGGCCGTCACCGGGGCCGCCCGCGGCCTCGGGCACGCCCTGATCTCGCGGCTCGCCGAGGGCGCCCGCATCGGCCGGGTGATCGCCATCGACGACCACCGGGGCGATACCACCGGGGTCACCTGGCGGGTCACCGACGTCCGCGATCCGGCCCTGGCCGGGCGGCTGGCGGGCGTCGACGTGGTGGTGCACACCGACCTGGACCTGGCCCCCGAGACCGACTCCCGGCAGCGGCGCACGTTCAACGTCCGCGGCGCGCAGACCGTGCTGACCGCGGCGGCGGCCGGCGGGGTCAGCCGGGTCGTGCTGGTGACCAGCGCGATGGTCTACGGGGCCCGCCCCGACAACCCGGTGCCACTGCCCGAGGATGCCCCGCTCGGCGCCGACCAGGACGGCAGCGTGGTCGGGGACCTGCTGGAGATTGAACAGCTCGCGCAGCGCTCGCTCCGGGCCCAGCCCGGCATGGCGATCACCGTGGTCCGGCCCGCGGCCCTGGTCGGCGAGGGCATCGACACACTGATCACCCGGCACTTCGAGGCGCCCCGGCTGCTGACGGTCAAGGGCAGCGCGGCCCGCTGGCAGTTCTGCCACATCGACGACCTGGTCTCGGCCCTGGAGCTGGCCGCGGCCGGGGAGGTCACCGGCGCCTTCGCCGTGGGCTCGGACGGCTGGCTGGAGCCCGATCAGCTCGAGGAGCTTTCCGGCCTCAAGCGGATCGAGCTGCCCGCCGGCCTCACGTTCGCCACCGCGCAGCGCCTGTACCGGGCCGGGATCACCCCGGCCCCGGTCCACGACCTGCATTTCGTGGTCTACCCGTGGGTGGTGGACTGCGAGGCGCTGCGGGCGGCTGGATGGCACCCCAGCTATGACAACGCGGCCGCCGTCGGCGTGCTCCTGGACCAGCGGGCCGGGCATCACGCCGTGGCCGGACGCCGCCTGGGCCGCAAGGACGCCACCATCACCGCCGCGGCCGGAGCCGGGGCCACGGTCGCCGTCATCGGCACCGCCGCCATCGTCAGGAACGCCCGCCGCCGCCGCCGTAGCTAGCCACCAGGTGACAGGTTTCCTATTGAGGGGTTGTAACTTGGCTCAGTGACAGTCATCCGGATGGCCGAGTTCCGCGACGAGCCGTTGTCGGTGGACGAGGTGCTCGCGGCCGTCGCCAGCCCGGCCGCCGGGGCCATCGCCCTGTTCGTGGGCACGGTGCGGGACCATGACCAGGGCCGCGGGGTGTCCGCGCTGGCCTACAGCGCCCATCCGTCCGGTGCCGCCGAGCTGGCCCAGGTGGCCGAGAAGGTGGCCGGCCGGTTCCAGGTGCGGGCCCTGGCCGCCCTGCACCGGGTGGGCGACCTGGAGATCGGCGACATCGCCGTGGTCGTGGCCGCCGCCGCCGACCACCGGGACGAGGCCTTCGCGGCCTGCCGGGCCCTGATCGAGGACGTGAAGTCGGACGTGCCGGTGTGGAAGCACCAGCGCTTCGCCGACGGCCAGAGCGAGTGGGTGAACAGTGCCTAAGCCCGGAGACCTGTTCGGCCGGTCGGCCCGCGTCCTGTGGCCGGGCCCCGGCCGCATCACCCGGCGGGGCATCACGCTGCTGGTGGCGGGGGCCGGAGTGGTGGCCGCGCTGGCCGTGGCGGTGCTGCTGCCGGTCCCGTACGTGGCCCTGACCCCCGGCCCGACCCTGAACACGCTGGGCTCGCTGTCCGGCAAGCCGCTCATCCAGGTCAGCGGCCACCGGACCTATCCCACCCGGGGTCACCTCAACATGGTGACCGTCTCGTTCATCGGCGGGCCGCAGAGCAACTTCAACGTGTTCGCCGCCCTGCGCTCCTGGCTGACCCCGCACGACGCGGTGGTGCCCGAGGAGGAGATCTTCACCCCGGGCCAGAGCCAGCGGGAAGTCCTCCAGCAGGACACCGAGCAGATGGTCAGCTCCCAGCAGACCGCCACCGCGGCCGCGCTGTGCCAGCTCAACATCAGCTTCAAGACCGTGGACACCATCCAGGTCGTCGAGAAGCACCGGCCCGCGACCGGCGTGCTGCGCCGCGGCGACGTGATCACCGCGGTGGACGGCACCCCGGTGACCTGCCGGCATGACGCGGCCACGATGATCCGGGACCGCAGGCCCGGCGCCCCGGTGACGCTGACTGTCCTCCGCGGCGGCACCAGCAGGCCGGTCACGCTGCACACCGCCAACGTCGGCGGCGTGCCCCAGGTCGGCGTGCAGGTCGGCGAGAGCTTCGTGTTCCCGTTCAAGGTCAAGATCAGCATCGGAAACATCGGCGGGCCGAGCGCCGGGATGATGTTCGCGCTCGGGATCATCGACAAGCTCACCAACCAGAACCTGACCGGCGGCAAGTTCATCGCGGGCACCGGCGAGATCGAGGTCAACGGCAACGTGGACCCGATCGGCGGCATCCAGCAGAAGATGGCCGGCGCACGGGCGGCGGGCGCGACGGTGTTCCTGACCCCGGCCTCGAACTGCCCGGACACCTCGGGCGCGGTGCCGGCCGGGCTGCGGCTGATCAAGGTGAGCACGCTGAGCGGCGCGATCCGCGACCTCAAGGCGCTTCAGCAAGGCCAGCCCGTCCCGAGCTGTTAGAGCTGCTAGCCCGCGCCGCGGGCCCGAGGTCGAGCAAAGGGGGAGGGCACGTGGCCTTCCGTGCTCCAGGCCATCCCCGGTCCGCCCGCCGGCCGGTCACGATGCCCCGCTGGCCGCGGCGCCTGCTCCCGGCCGCGGTGACCGCCGTACTGGTGATCACCGCCATCGGCGTCCTGGCCGGGGTCTGGACCAACCTGCTGTGGTACCGGTCGGTCGGGCACGTCGGCACCTTCGCCGTGACCTTCGGGACGCAGTGGGCGCTGTTCGCGGTCGCGGCCGTGTTCATGGCCGGGGTCATCGGCGGCAACGCCTGGCTGGCCTACCGGCTGCGCCCAGCCCGCTTGCGCCAGCCGCCGTCCGGTGCCTCCCCGGAGCAGCCCGGCCCGGAGGCCTACCGCCAGCTGCTCGACCCGCACCGGCGGCTGGCCATGGCCGCGCTGGTCGGCCTGACCGGGCTGATCGCCGGGACCACCGCGGCGGACCGCTGGCGGACCTGGCTGCTGTTCGCCAACCGGACCTCGTTCGGCCGCACTGACCCGCAGTTCCACCTGGACATCTCGTTCTTCGTGTTCGACTACCCGCTCATCCGGCTGGTGCTGGCCTACCTGTTCGCGGCGGTGCTGCTGTCGGTGGCGGTGGTGGCCGGGGTGCACTACCTGTACGGCGGGCTCACCTTCCGGCTGCGCGGGCGGCTGGCCACCGACGCGGCCCGGGTCCACCTGTTCGCGCTGGCCGGGGCGTTCGTGCTGCTCAAGGCGGCGGCCTACTGGGTCGACCGGTACGGCATCGACTTCTCCCAGCGCGGCGACGTGCAGACCGGCGCCTCGTACACCGGCGTGAACGCGATCCTGCCGGCCAAGACCGTGCTGGCCGTGATCGCGCTCATCTGCGCGCTGCTGTTCCTGGTCGGCGCGGCCCGGCGCAGCACCATGCTCCCGGCCATCGGCCTGGGCCTGTTCGTGCTGTCGGCCATCCTGCTCGGCGGGGTCTACCCGGCCATCGTGCAGCAGTTCGTGGTCAAGCCGAACGAGCTGGCCAAGGAGGCCCCGTACCTGGCCAGGGAGATCACCAGCACCCGCCAGGCCTACGGCGTGAACCAGGTCCGGGTGGTCAACTACCGAGCGACGTCCAGCCAGACGCCCAGCGAGCTGGCCAGCGAGGCGGCCGCGCTGCCGGACCTGCGGCTGGCCGACCCCGGGGTGCTGTCCCCGGCCTTCCAGCAGCTCCAGCAGGTCAAGAGCTACTACCAGTTCCCTTCGGTGCTCAGCGTGGACCGGTACCAGGTGCCGGGCGACCCGGCCGGAGAGGACATGATCGTCGGCGTCCGGGCCATGAGCGGCCCGCCGGCGGCCCAGGCCAGCTGGGTCAACACGCACCTGGTCTACACCCACGGCTACGGGGTGGTGGCCGCGACGGCCAGCGCCACGGCGGCCAACGGCAGCCCGGCCTTCACCGAGCGCGATATCCCCTCGACGGCGACTGGACTGGGCGTGTTTCGGCCCCAGGTTTACTTCGGGGAGCAGGAGAACAATTACGTCATCGTCGGCGGCCGCGGCCAGCGCGAGCTCGACTATCCCGACGACCAGGCCAGCGGCGGCCAGCAGGACAGCACCTACCACGGCGCGGGCGGGGTGCCGGTCGGCTCGCTGCTCGGACGGCTCTTGTTTGCGATCAAATTCCGGGAACTCAACATCCTGCTATCGGGCGCCATCGACGGCCGGTCGCGGATCATGTACACCCGGACCCCGCTGGCCATGGTGGCCAAGGTGGCGCCGTTCCTGACCCTGGACCGGGACGCCTACCCGGTGGTGGCCGGCGGCCAGCTGGATTGGGTGGTGGACGGCTACACCGCCTCGGACGACTATCCGGACTCGGCCCGGTTCGGGACGGAGCAGGCCACGGCGGACACCTACGAGCCCGGCGGCGGCCTGGTCGACGGCCCGGATCAGGTCAACTACCTCCGCGACTCGGTGAAGGCCGTGGTCAACGCCTACACCGGCCAGGTCACGCTGTACCAGTGGGGCCGCGCCGACCCGCTGCTGGCCGCCTGGGAGAAGGCGTTCCCCGGCCTGATCAGGCCGGGGAGTGACATCCCGGCCGGGCTGCGGGCGCACCTGCGCTACCCGGAGGCGCTGTTCGGGCTCCAGCGCGAGGTGCTGACCCAGTTCCACGTGACCGACGCGGCGGACTTCTATGGCGGGCAGGACTTCTGGTCGGTGCCCGGCGACCCGGCCAGCGCCTCGGGCGGCCGGCTGAGCCAGCCGCCCTACTACCTGACGATGACCATGCCGGGTCCGGCCACGCCCCGGTTCTCGCTGCTCACCACGTTCACCCAGCGGGGCAGGCGGAACCTGGCCGCGCTGATGACGGTGGACAGCCAGCCCGGCCCCGGCTACGGGCGGCTGGAGATACTCCTGCTCCCGCAGAACACCGGCATCGACGGGCCGCAGCAGGTGCACGGCGCCTTCGAGGCCGACACCAGCGCGTCGGGCGACCTGTCGCTGTGGCGCAAGGGCGGGTCCACGGTCACCTTCGGCAACCTGGTCACGGTGCCGCTGGGCGGCGGCCTGCTGTCCACCCAGCCGCTGTACGTGTCCTCGTCGGCGGCGGGCTCCTACCCGGCGCTCAAGCGGGTCTTCGCCTACTTCGACGGCCAGGTCGGCTACGCGCCCACGCTCCAGGGGGCGCTGGCCCAGGTGCTCGGCACCGGGACCGGCACCGCGCCTGCCCCGCCGGGCAGCGTGCTGCGCTACCTCCAGGAGGCGGAGAGGTACTACGCCGAGGCGCAGGCCGCCCTGCCCCGTAGCTTCGCCGCCTTCGGCGCGGACCTGGCCAAGATGAACACGGCGCTCAAGCACGCCGAGAAGGTCGCGGCCGGCTCGGCGCCGGGCCCGAGCCGGCCCTGAGAGGCCGCCCCGGGGACCAGCGGCGGACCAGGTCGTAGACGGTCGGTTACGGCAGGGTTACCGAGGCTGGCCGGCCCGATGGCGCGGGCGCGGGGACGGCTGTGAGGGCGTACGCTCGGAGCTGACGGGAACTCAATTGTGGTTCCTGTGACGTGAGGGTTGGGGTTCACAACGCGGAAGGAGCCGGACTGGTCGTGGCGCCTCGTGTTCTTGTAGACGCGACCGCGGTACCCGCGGACCGCGGCGCGCACGGCCGTTATGTCGACGGTCTCGTCTGCGCCCTCGGTGCGGCAGGAGCCGATCTGGCCGTCGCCTGCCAGCGGGCCGATGAGGAACGGTACGGGCGCCTGATCCCCGGGGCCAGGGTGGTTGCGGCGCCGCCGGCCATCGCGCACCGGCCGGCCCGGCTGGCCTGGGAGCAGAGCGGCCTGCCGCTGGTCGCCCAGCAGGTCGGCGCGAACGTGATCCACTCGCCGCACTACTCCATGCCGCTGCGGCCCGGCGTGCCCATCGTGGTCACCGTGCACGACCTGACGTTCTTCACCGACCCGGACGCGCACAGCCCGCTGACCGCGACCTTCTACAAGGCGGCGATCCGGACCTCGGCCCGGCGGGCCACCCGGCTGATCGTGCCGTCCAAGGCGACCAGGGACGAGCTGGTTCGCGTGCTGGGCACCGACCCGACCAGTATCGACGTGGCCTACCACGGCGTGGACCACAACCTGTTCCGGCGGCCCGACCAGCAGAAGCTGGAGCAGGTCGGCAGCCGGCTCGGCCTGCACGGCCAGTCCTACGTGGCCTACCTGGGCAACCTCGAGACCCGCAAGAACGTGCCCGCGCTCATCGAGGGCTGGGCCGCGGCGGTGGCCGACCTGTCCGAGCCGCCCGCCCTGGTGCTGGCCGGCGGCAGCGGCTGGAGCGACGAGGTGGACGACGCCGTGGCGGCCGTCCCGGCCCACCTGCGCCTGGCCCGGCCGGGCTACCTGCACGCCAACGACCTGCCCGGCTACTTCGGCGGCGCGCTCGTGGTGGCCTTCCCCAGCATCGGCGAGGGGTTCGGGCTGCCGGTGCTGGAGGCCATGGCCTGCGGCGCGCCGGTGCTGACCACCCACCGGACCTCGCTGCCCGAGGTGGGCGGCGACGCGGTGGCCTACACCGAGCCGGACGTGAGCGCGATCACCGCCTCGCTGCGCGCGCTGCTGGCCGACGCCGACCGCCGGACCGCGCTCGGCGGCGCCGGCTACGACCGCGCCCGCGAGTTCACCTGGGCCGCCTCGGCCGAGGCTCACATGATTAGCTACGAGCGCGCAGCGGCTCAGGGAGCCGAGTAACCTCGCCGCATGATGAGCGACTCTTCCGGGGCGAGGGAGCCCTTTTTCCAGCCCGGCCCGCGGCCGGCGCTTGAGGCAATCCTGCTGGTCGGCGGCCAGGGCACGCGGCTGCGGCCGCTGACCGTGGACCGGCCCAAGCAGATGGTGCCGTGCGCCGGCGTCCCGTTCCTGGCCCACCAGCTGGCCCACGCTGCCGCGTCCGGCATCACCCGGGTCATCCTGGCCACCTGCTTCAAGGCCGAGCGGTTCGCCGAGGAGTTCGGCGACGGGTCCCGGCTCGGGCTCGAGCTCTCCTACGTGGAGGAGGACCAGCCGCTGGGCACCGGCGGCGCGATCCGCAACGCGGCCTCCCAGCTGCGCTGCGGCGCGGAAGAGCCGGTCGTCGTGCTGAACGGCGACTTGCTGTCCGGCCATGACCTGTCCGCTCAGCTCGACATGCACGAGAAGGCCGAGGCCGCGGTCACGCTGCACCTGGTGGAGGTGCCCGACCCGGCCCGGTTCGGCTGCGTGCCCACTGACGCCGAGGGCCGGGTCACGGCGTTCCTGGAGAAGACCCCCCACCCGGTGACCAACCGGATCAACGCCGGCTGCTACGTGTTCCGGCGCCGGTTCATCGACCAGATCCCGGCCGGGACGGTGGTGTCGGTCGAGCGGGAGACGTTCCCCGGCCTGATCCAGGCGGGCGAGGTCGTCATGGGCTACATCGACACCTCGTACTGGCTGGACGTGGGCACCCCCGAAGCGTTCGTGGTCGGCTCGCGCGACCTGGTCCAGGGCCGGATGCCGTCCCCGGTGCTGCCCGGCCCGGTCGGCGACGCGCTGCTGCTGCCGGGCGCGCGGGTCGCGGCCGGGGCCACGGTCGGCGGCGACACCGTGGTCGGCGCGGACTGCGTGGTCGAGGACGGGGCCAAGCTCGACGGGGCGGTGCTGATGGACGGGGCGGTCATCGAGCGGGACGCGGTCGTCACGGCCAGCATCGTGGGCTGCGGGGCCCGGATCGGCGCGGGCACCGTCCTGGACGGCGTGGTCATCGGCGACACGGCGCGGATCGGGCCCGGCAATGAGCTGCGCCATGGCCTGCGGGTCTGGCCGGGCGTGGAGCTGAGCGCCACGGCGGTGCGGTTCTCGACCGACGCCTGACGGTGTTGACGGTGTTGACGGTGTTGACGGTGGCAACCGCTACGGTCGGTCCGTGACCACCGCGCCCGTCGTAGCTCCCAGCGACGAGGGATTGAGCCGGGACTGGCAGGCGCCGTTCCCGCTGGACACCGGCCTGGTGCTGGGCCCGCACCGGCACGGCGGCGGCGATCCGACCTTCCGGACCAGCGCCGACGGCTCCATCTGGAAGACCTCGCTGACCCCGGCTGGCCCGGCCACGCTGCGCGTGACCGCCCGCTCGGCCGAGACCAGCACCCAGGTGCGGGCCCGGGCCTGGGGACCAGGAGCGGACTGGATGCTGGACGCCCTGCCCGACCTGCTCGGCGCCCGCGACCAGCCCGGCGACTTCCGGCCCGCCCACCCCCTGCTGCGCGAGCTGGCCTTCCGGCACGCCGGCGGCCGCATCGGCCGGACCGGCCGGGTGCTCGAGGCGCTGGTCCCGGCCGTCCTGGAGCAGAAGGTGGTCGGCCTCGAGGCGTTCCGGGCCTGGCTGCTGCTGCTGCGCCGGTTCGGCCTGCCCGCGCCCGGCCCGGCTCCGGCCGGAATGCGCGTCTGCCCGCCCGCCGCCACCTGGGCGGCCATGCCGTCCTGGGAGTGGCACCGTGCCGGGGCGGAAGGCGTCCGGGCCGCCACCATCCGCGGCGCGGCGCGGGTGGCCGGCCGGCTGGAGGAGATCGTGACCCTGCCCGCCGCCGAGGCCGACCGCCGGCTGCGCTCCCTGCCCGGCATCGGAGTCTGGACCTCGGCCGAGATCCGGCAGCGGGCCTGCGGCGATCCCGACGCGCTCAGCGTCGGCGACTACAACCTGCCCGGCGCCGTCGGCTGGGCCCTGGCGGGTCGTGTGGTGGACGACGCCGGCATGCTGGAGCTGCTGGCGCCCTACGCGGGCCACCGGCACCGGGCCGCCCGGCTCATCGAGCTCAGCGGCATCCGGCCGCCCCGCCGCGGCCCCCGCAACTCGGTCCGGGACTACCGCAGCTTCTGAGTACCAGAAAGAAATCTTGAAATTCCTTCCGTAACGGCGCTCGGTTGACCCCTGGACTGTCGTACCCGGCCGATATCGTCAAGGTGTAATCGAAAGCGAGTTCGAGGTCAGGGAAGGAGGTCGCCCGATGACAGCACCAGCCGCGCCGGACACCTCCTTCGGGTCGGTTGATGAGGCCATGGACCTGGTCCGCTCGGGCCTGGCC
>JBOHCO010001465.1:0-4578 GCA_050698895.1 Streptosporangiaceae bacterium | reverse complement strand
GGCTGGGCCAGCTCGCCTTCGGCGACCAGCTCCCGACGGTCAAGGACGTGGTCGGGTCGCTGGCGATCAACCCCAACACGGTCCTCAAGGCCTACCGCGAGCTGGAGCACCGGGGCCTCGCGGTCGGCCGGCCGGGCCAGGGCACGTTCATCGACGGCACGCTGCGCCAGGTCAGCCTGGCCCAGCAGGCCGCGCTGCGGCGCAGCCTGATCGCCTGGCTGCGCACCGCCGACGAGGCCGGCCTGGACACCGACGGCATCACCGCCCTGTTCGGCAGCGCGCTGCGGGACTACGCCGACCGCCGCGGAGCCGTCGCGTGAGCGCGCTGGTCACCCGGGGGCTGGGCCGGCGCTACGGCCGGGTCCGGGCGCTGAGCGAGTGCCACCTGGCCGTGCCCGCCGGGCACGTGGCCGCGCTGGTCGGCCCCAACGGGGCCGGCAAGACCACGCTGCTGCACCTGGCCGTCGGCCTGGCCCGGCCCACCGCCGGCCAGGTCGCGGTGCTGGACGGCCTGGTCCCCGGCTCGCCCGCGGCGCTGGCCGGGACCGGCTTCGTGGCCCAGGACGCCCCGCTCTACCAGCACCTGACCGTGGCCGCCACCCTGGACCTGGCCCGCAGCCTGAACCAGCGCTGGGACACCGCCCAGGCCACCGCGCGGCTGGGGCGGCTGGGGATCCCGCTCGGTCACCGGGTCGGCGCCCTGTCCGGCGGCCAGCAGGCCCAGCTCGCGCTGGCCATAGCGCTGGCCAAGGGGCCGCGGCTGCTGCTCCTGGACGAGCCGCTGGCCCGCCTGGACCCGCTGGCCCGGCACGAGTTCCTGGGCCTGCTGATGGCGGCGGTGGCCGAGACCGGCCTGTCGGTGATCTTCTCCTCCCACGTGCTGGCCGAGCTGGAGCGGATCGCCGACTACCTGATCGTGCTGAACGCCGGGCGGCTCCAGGTGGCCGGCCGGGTCGACGACCTGCTCGCCACCCACCGGGTGCTGACCGGCCCCCCGGGCGCGCTAACGGCCGGCGACGGACTGAGCCCGGTCCGGGTCCTCAGGACCGGCGCTCAGGTCCATGCCGTGGTGCGAGGGAGCCGGCCCGGGCAACCTCCTGTTTGCGATGGTTGTGAAGTTCACCCGATCGGGCTGGAGGAGCTGGTACTCGCCTACCTGCAGGAGCCCGGCGCCAGCGCGCTGCCCGGACCGGAGACCGCGGTGGCCGGCGGGCGGCCGTGACCGTCGCGTTCGCCTGGCGGCTGCACGGCCGGGCGGTGATCACGTCGCTCGTGCTGGCGGGCTGCGCCCTGGTGCCGGTGGTCGTGGCGGCCATCGCGCTGCCGGATATCGCTCACGGCTTCGGGCCGAGGCTGTGGACCGAGGTCGCCCCGCAGAGCTACAGCCCGCACTACCCCGACCTGGCCCTGCAGGCGCTGTGGGTGCTGATCGCCGCGTTCGTCGGCGTGCCGCTGGCCGGCCGGGACATCGCGCAAGGGACGGCCCGGTTCGCCTGGACCCAGGGCGCCAGCCGGGGCCGCTGGCTGCTGGGCACCCTGCTGCCCGTGGCCGGCGTACTGACCGCCGCGGCGGTGGCGTTCGGCCTGGTGTTCGCCTGGTTCTTCGGCGTCTACACCCCGGCCATCAGCCGGTGGACCGCGTTCGAGCTGTTCGCCCCCGCGCTGGCCGGCTGGACGGTGGCCGGGCTCACCCTCGGCTTGCTGGCCGGGGTCGTCCTGCGCCGGTCCAGCCGCGCCCTGGCCGCCGCGCTGCTGGCCTACTGGGCGCTGGACTCGCTGGTCAGCCGGTACCTGCGGCCGCACTACCTGCCGCCGGCGCCGGGACCCGCGCCGTCCGGGCCGGCGCACGCGGGGGCGCTGCTGGTCGGCCAGGGCCCGGGCGGGATCTGGTCCTACCAGCCCGGCGGCCGGTTCTGGACCTTTCAGTTCATCGAGCTGGCCCTGCTGCTCGTGGTGGCGGCCCTGTGCACGGGCCTCACGTACTGGCTGATCAGCGGAGCCAGGGCGCCCGGCCTGACCCGGCGCTGGCCGCACTGGCGGCGGTCGGGCCGGGAGCTGGCGGTGACCGCCGGGTCGTTCGGCGCGGTCGCCCTGGTGCTGCTGATCACCGGGCTGCGGATGCACGCCGGGCCCCGGCCCCTGCTGCCGCCGTCCGACCGGCTGGACCTGCTGCTCCTGGTGCCGCTGCTGCTCGGGGCGTTCCTGGGCGGCCCGCTGGTGGCCAGCGAGATCAGCCAGGGCACCGCGACCTTCGCCTGGACCCAGGGCGTGACCCGGCGGCAGTGGGCGGCCGGCCAGCTGCTGCGGGTCGGAGCGCCGCTGGCCCTGGGCGCGCTCGCGGTCGGGCTGATCGCGTCGTGGTGGGCCGCCCCGTTCACCGCCGACCGGCTGACCAGCTCGATATTCGACCTGTACCCGCCGGTCTACGTCGGCTGGACCCTGGTCGCGTTCACGCTCGGAGCGCTGCTCGGCACCGCGCTCAGCGAGCCGGCCAGCGCCATCTTCGCCACCCTGGTCGGCGTGCCGGTCCTGGTGGTCATCAACGGGACCGCGCGCGGCTACTACCTGCCGCCGGCCTACGGCACGGTGTTCCCGCGCGGCGCCGACCAGGTCAGCGGCAGCTTCGTGCAGACCAGCGGGCGGCCGCTGACCGCGGCGCAGAACCGCGGCCTGAGCGTCGCCATGCACCACGGCCCGACGATGGGGTCGTGGATGGCCCAGCACCACGTCGTCTGGCTGATGGGCTACCAGCCGCTGGACCGGTTCTGGCCGCTCCAGGCCATCGTCGCGGGCGGCCTGCTGGCGCTGTCCGGGCTGCTGGCCGCGGCCACCATCTGGCTGGTGCGGCGGTGCCCGGCCTAACGGCGGGTCAGAGCGCGGCCGCGGCCGGCCGCTGCCTAAGGTTGCGGCATGCGGAAATACGTCATCATGGGTGTCCAGGGCAGCGGCAAGGGCACTCATGCCGCCATGCTGTCCGAGGATCTCGACCTCGTGAACATCGGCGTGGGCGACATCCTGCGCTGGAACGTGCAGAACCACACCAAGCTCGGCGCGCAGATCCGGCGCACCATGGCGGCCGGCAACCTGGTCAGCGACGATGTGATCGAGGGCGTGGTCTCGCAGCGGCTGTCCGAGCACGACTGGAACTACGGCTTCATCATCGACGGGTTTCCGCGCAGTGAGCGGCAGGCCGAGTTCTTCCTGGAAAGCTACGACATCGACGGGGTCATCCACCTCTACCTGCCCCACAGCGAGGTCCGGCGGCGGGTGCTGGCCCGGCGGCTGTGCTCGGGCTGCGGCATGGACTACAACCTGATCGACAACAGCCCGCACGCCGACGGCAAGTGCGACGCCTGCGGCGGCGAGCTGATCCAGCGCGAGGACGACACCGAGGAGGCGCTGGCGGTCCGGCTGAACGAGTACCACACCAAGACCGACCCGGTGCTGGAGATCTTCCGCCGCAAGGAGTACGTGGTCACCGTCGACACCCGGCCCGACAAGGAGATCGTCCAGCAGGAGATCAGGACGGCCCTGGGACTGCCGCCCTACGTGCCGCGCCTGGGTGAGCGCGCCCCGGCCAGTTCCTGATGCGGGTGGTGGTCGCGCCCGACTCGTTCAAGGGCTCGATCGGCGCCGCCGACGCGGCGGCGGCGCTGGCCGCGGGCTGGCTGGCCGCCCGGCCCGGTGACGAGGTGACCTGCCTGCCGCTGGCCGACGGCGGCGAGGGCACCGTCGCGGTGCTGGCCGCGGCCGCCGCGGACTCGGCCTGGCATCAGGCGGTGGTGAGCGGGCCGGGATCGGCGCCGGTGACGGCGCGCTGGCTGGAGCTGCCCGGCGGCGTGCACGTCATCGAGGCGGCCGGCGCGGCCGGGCTGCCCCAGCTGGCCGTGCCCGATCCGCTGGGCGCGCACACGACCGGCGTCGGCCAGCTGCTCGGCCGCGCGCTGGACGCCGGGGCCAGCCGGATCGTGCTCGGGCTGGGCGGCGTGGCCTCCACGGACGGCGGGACCGGGGCGCTGGCCGCGCTCGGGGCCCGCTTCCTGGACGCCGGCCAGCGGGAACTGCCGCGCGGCGGCGGGGCGCTGGCCCGGCTGGCCAGCGCCGACCTGGCCGGACTGCGGCCGCCGCCCCCGGACGGCCTGACCTGCCTGACCGATGTCCGGTCCCCGCTGCTCGGGCCCAACGGCGCCGCGGTGGTATTCGGCCCGCAGAAGGGCGCCGCCGCCGGGCAGGTGATCGAGCTGGAGCAGGGCCTGGCCCGGCTGGCCGTGGTGCTCGGCGGGCGGCCGGCCGAGCCCGGCGCCGGCGCGGCCGGCGGCATCGGCTACGGCCTGGCCGCGGCCTGGGGCGCGCAGCTGCGCCCCGGCTCGGCCGAGATCGCCCGGATCGCCGGGCTGGACACGGCGCTGGCCGGGGCGGGCCTGGTCGTCACCGGCGAGGGCCGCTACGACGCGACCTCGGGCGGCGGCAAGGTGGTGGGCGCCGTGCTGGCGGCCGGCGATCGGGCCGGCGTCCCGGTGGCGCTGGTCGCCGGGGCCATCGGCGGCCCGCTCGCCCCGGCCCTGAGCCGGGCCGTGG
>JBOHCO010001464.1:0-1446 GCA_050698895.1 Streptosporangiaceae bacterium | reverse complement strand
ACCTCGGTCAGCGGCGCGCCGGAGCCCAGGTGCGCGCAGAACTCGCCGATCCCGCCGTCGAAGGAGAACTCGGCCTCCTGCGGCCCGCCGGGCTGGCTCTCGTCCCTGATCCGGATCATCAGCCCGGGCACCAGGTAGGCGGTCTGCCGGGCCCGCTCGGTCAGCGGCTCGAAGGTCCAGCTGGCGCCGGGCACGAAGACCTGGGTGTCGGGCCAGAACCGGGTCCTGGTCCCGGTCACGGTCTTGGCCATGCGCCGGCCCTTGCGCAGGCCCGAGCCGGGCTCGAACGGCGCGTCAGGGCCGTCGGCGGCGAACTCGCCGGGCACGCCGCGGCGGAAGCTGGCCGACCACTCGCTGCCGCTGCGGTCCACCTGGACGTCCAGCCGGACCGACAGGGCGTTGACCACCGAGGCGCCGACGCCGTGCAGGCCGCCCGAGGCGGTGTAGGAGCCGCCGCCGAACTTGCCGCCCGCGTGCAGCCGGGTCATGACCAGCTCGACGCCGGTCAGCCCGCTCCTGGGCTCGGTGTCCACCGGGATGCCGCGGCCGTTGTCGCGCACCTCGGCCGAGCCGTCGGCGTGCAAGGTGACGTCGATGTGCGTGCCATGCCCGGTGAGCGCCTCATCGACGGAATTGTCGATGATCTCCCACAGGCAGTGCATCAGGCCGCGCTCGTCGGTCGACCCGATGTACATGCCCGGGCGCTTGCGCACCGCCTCCAGGCCCTCGAGCACCGTGAGGTGCCGCGCCGTGTAGCCGTCCGCCGCGGCGTGCGGGGACGACCCAGCGGGCGCGGGGCGCGCAGCCCTGCGAACAGCGGGGGCGGCACTGGCAGAGCTCACGACAGGCTCCTGATCACGTCACGACAAGCTCCTGAGGCGGGTTCCCAGGGGCATTCCTACGGCAGACTAGCCGCTTCGAGCGCGTGTTCGGCGCAACCACGCCGCTGACATAGCAGGCGAGCAGGCACAACGCAGGATCTTATGGGGCGGTTACGACCAGGGCCGCCGGCCGCCGGGCATGTTCGCCTACGGCATACTCGCGGTGTCTGGGGGATGACAAGGACCCTAGCTGGGTGTTGTGATGCGATGTGAGATCACAAGTTTGGTGGCCCGCCGGCACCGGCGCCATAAGGGCCCGAGGCGAGGAGGCGACATGTCCGGAGCGCTAGCCCCTACAAAGCCGCTGACCGCCAGCGACCTGTGCGACCGGTGCGGAGCACCCGCGTACGTGCGCGTGGTGCTCCCTGGGTCCGGAGAACTACTGTTCTGCGCCCACCACAACCGCCAGCACGCCGACGCGCTGGCTAAGGTGGCGGTCGAGATCCAGGACGAGACGGCCCGGCTGGCGTCTCAGCCCGGGTCGGATTCGCGCTGATCACCTAACGGCAACTACAGACCGAGCTAACTACAGACCGAGCTAACTACAGACGAAAGGGGCGGCCCG
>JBOHCO010001463.1:0-3913 GCA_050698895.1 Streptosporangiaceae bacterium | reverse complement strand
GGGCCGGCCGCCGGGTCTGGTCCAGCGGCGCCGCCGCCTGCTGGGGGTCGAAGCTGCCGCCCCGGCCGGCGGCCGCGGTGTCGTTGGTGTCGCGGATGCCGTTCACGACCTGCCTCCTCGCCAAACTTTGTGATGCAAAGTCAAGCACGCTTTGCCTGGCAAAGTCAAGGCGCCTGAAGCACGGACGAAGGAGGCGCTGCGCGGGCTCAGCAGGCCGCGGGCTCAGCAGGCCGCGGGGCGGGCCAGCTCGGGGACGGCGGCGGCCAGGCGGCGCACCGCGGCGTCGAGGTCGGCGCTGGCCGGGGCGGCCGAGAAGGTCAGGCGCAGGTAGGGCCCGGGCGGCTCGGCCGGGAAGAACGGCCGGCCGGGCATGACGGCCACGCCGGACCGGCGGGCGGCCTGGGCCGCCTCGGCATCGTCCAGCCCGGCCGGCAGCCGGGCCCACAGGTGCATGCCGCCGGCGGGCGCGGTGAAGCTGACGCCCGGAGCGTGCCGGGCCAGCGCGCTGACCAGGGCCCGGGCGCGGCCGGTCAGGGCCTGGCCCAGGCCGCGCAGGTGCCGGTCCCAGGCCGGGCCGCTGACCAGTTCCAGCGCCGCCTCCTGGACCGGGCGGGCCACGAACATGTCGTCCACCACCCGCAGGGCCCGCAGCCGGGCGGCGACCGGGCCGCGCGCGATCAGCGCCCCGACCCGCAGGCTGGGGGAGGCCGCCTTGGTCAGCGAGGTGAGGTAGACCACGCGGCCCTCCTGGTCGGCGGCCAGCAGCGTGGGCGGCGGCCGCTGCCCGTGCGCGAGCCAGCGGCAGCAGTCGTCCTCGATCACGAAGGCGCCGGCCGCCGCGGCCGCCGCCAGCACCGCCTCGCGGCGAGGCCCGGCCAGCACCGTGCCAGCCGGGTTGTGATAGGCCGGCTGGCAGTAGAAGGCCAGCGCGCCGGACCGGGCGAAGGCGTCGGCCAGCAGGTCGGGGATGACGCCGAAGGCGTCGGCCGGCACTGGCACCGGGCGCAGGCCCGCCGCCCTGGCCACGGCCAGCGCGCCGGGGTAGGTGGGCGACTCGACCAGCAGCCTGCCGCCCGCCGGCACCAGGGCGCGGAAGGCGGCGGTGATGGCGCCCTGGCCGCCCGCGGTGACCACCACGTCGCCGGCGTCGGCGTCCGGGCTGGCCGCGCGGGCGAACCAGGACCGCAGCCCGTGCAGGCCGGCGACCGGGGGGCGGTCCCAGGCGTCGGGCAGCCGGGCGGCGCGGGACAGCGCCGCGCTCAGCGCCCGGACCGGCATCAGCGACGGGTGGAGGTAGCCGGTAGCCAGCGAGATCACGCCGTCCTCGTGGGGCGGGTCGGCGAGCGGCGACAGGCCCGCGGTGTCCACGATCCGGTCACCGAGCGTGATGGTCTGCCAGGAGTAGTCGGCCGGGCGGCCGGGCCGCGGCGGCGGCGCGACGAACGTCCCGGCGCCGGGCCGGCTCACCACGAGGCCCTCGGCGCCCAGCGCGGCCAGCACCCTGGACACGGTGACCGGGCTCACGCGATGGGTGTCGACCAGTGCGCGGGTCGACGGCAGCCGGTCGCCCGGCCGCGAGCCGCGGATCTCCTCGCGCAGCCAGGTGGTCAGCCGGACAGTACTGCTATCCTGGCTCATGAGAGAAAAGAGTATCGCTATCGTGTGGCGGAGAGTAGCGGCGGGCCGTCTGAGCACCCGCGGCCTGGCCCGAGCATGATCTCGGCCGCGGACGCCGCCCTGCTGGCGGGCGCCGGCGCGCTGGCCGGGCTGGCCGGCACGGCCGGCGGCATCACCTCGCTCATCTCTTACCCCGCCCTGCTGCTGGCAGGCGTCCCGCCGCTGCCCGCGAACGTGGTCAACGTGGTCTCGCTGGTGGCCTGCTGGCCGGGCTCGGCGGTCGCGTCCCGGCCCGAGCTGCGCGGCCGGGGCGCCTGGCTGGCCCGCTGGGCGCCGGTCGCGGCGGCCGGCGGCGCGGCGGGCGCGGTGCTGCTGGTGTCCACGCCGCCGGGGATCTTCGCCCGGGTGGTGCCGTTCCTGCTCGCCGCGGCGGCGCTGGCCCTGCTGTTCCAGCCGCTGCTGTCGGCCTGGCTGGACCGGACGCAGCGCCGGGCCGGGGCGCTGGTGCTGGCGGCCGGCCTGTTCGCGATGTCGGTGTACAACGGCTACTTCGGGGCCGGGGCGGGCGTGATGCTGCTCGCCCTGATGCTGCTCACCACGGACAAGCACCTGGCCCGGGCCAACGCGCTCAAGAACATGCTGCTCGGCCCGGCGTCGGTGGTGGCCGCGATCACCTTCATCCTGCTCGGGCCAGTTGACTGGGCCGCGGTGGCGCCGCTGGCGGCCGGCATGCTGGCGGGCAGCGTGGCCGGGCCGCTGATCACCCGGCGGATGCCGCCCGGCCTGCTGCGCTGGCTGGTCGCGCTGACCGGGCTGGGCGTGGCCGTCCGCCTGTGGGCCGTGCCCGCGCTCTAGCCCCGTGCCCGCGCTCTAGCCCTGGCCGCTCGCGGTGACCGGGGGCGGGCCGAAGGGCGGGAAGGTGCAGGCCGGGATGGCGCCCGAGCCCTGGATCGGGGTGACGGTGACATCGTCGGCGCTGTCGCCGAGCGGGCCGGCCGGGACGATGTTGGTGTCCAAGGTTGCGGCGTTCACGTACTGCGTCGGGCTATGGCCTTCGGTCGGGCCCTCGCTGCCGTGGTTGCCGTCCTGGGTGACGTTGTCCAGGTCGATGCTCTCCAGGTCGATGCCCAGCGGGTGCGCGGCATCGAACCCCTCGAAGATCGAGTAGGCACCGGACTCCGAGTTCGTGGCGACGACTCCGTTCAGCACGATGTCGCGCTGCGCGGGCACGCTGGTGCCGCCGGAGGAGTAGTGCGGGTTGAAGATCAGCAGGTGCTTGATGCTGGTCATGCAGATGTCCCGGTAGGTCACCCGCCGGGTCAGCCCGCCGCTGTTGGCGTCGGTCTTGACCTGGATGCCGGTGTCGCTGCCGGACAGGTTGCCGAGGCTGTCCAAGCCGTCCAGCGTGGAGTTCTCGAACAGGACGTTGGCCACGCCGCCCGCGGTCTGGCTGCCGACCGACAGTCCGTGGGAGCCGTAGCAGTGCACGTCGTCCACGGTGATGTCCCGCGACGGGGTGCCGGGGCCGGACTTCACCGCCACGCAGTCGTCGCCGTTCTGGATCATGTCGTCCCTGATCGTGACGTCGCGCTCGCTCACCGGGTCCACGCCGTCGGTGTTGCGCGCGGTGGCCGGAGCGCTGATCTGCACGCCCCAGACGGTGAGCCCGCGGCCGCCGGACACCTCGACGTGGTACATGGGCGAGTTCTCCAGCTCGATCTGGTAGATCGTGAGGTCGTCCGCGCCGCTGCCCTCGACCAGCACCGGGTTGTTCTGGTTGCCGCCGGAGGCGGCCGCCGCGGCCACGTCCCACCAGGTCTGGCCGGACCCGACCAGCGTGCCGTCGCCGCGCCCGTCGATGGTGCCCAGGCTGCCGTCGGCGCCGCGGGTCCCCATCAGGCCCGCGCCCGAGCCGCCGAAGGTGATGAACGGGGCGCAGCCGCCGCCGTCCGCGCTGACCGTGCCGCAGGTGTTGGCCGGGTACTGCCCGGCGATCTGGTAGTCGGCCGGGTTGAGCGAGGCGTAGAGCGTCACCCCGTCCTCGACCACCAGCACCTCGCGCCGCCCGATGGTGAGCGGCCCGCTCAGGAACGCGCTGTCGGCCGCACCGCCGTCGGCGGCGGCCAGCACCACCGCCCGTCCGGTGAGCGCGCACTGGTCGAGGGCGGCCTGGATCCGGGTGGTGTCGGGCGGGCTGGCCTCCTGGGCGGCGCTGAACGTGCCGGTGCTCGTGGTCAGCGCGGCGGGCAGCGTGACGCAGGGCCGCGGCAGCCGGGGCCGCAGGGGGTGGCGCGGG
>JBOHCO010001462.1:0-9418 GCA_050698895.1 Streptosporangiaceae bacterium | reverse complement strand
GGTCTACGGCCTGGTCGGGCTCAAGACGCACTGCAAGATGATCCTCGTGGTGCGGGAGGAGGCAGACGGCTCGCTGCGCCGCTTCTGCCACATCGGCACCGGCAACTACCACCCCACGACCGCGCGGATGTATGAGGACTTCGGCCTGTTCACCGCCGACCAGACGGTGGGCGAGGACATCACCGACCTGTTCAACCACCTCACCGGTTACAGCCGGCCGTCGGAGTACCGCCGGCTGCTCGTCTCGCCCGACGGCATCCGTTCCGGCTTGGTCGAAAGGATCGACGCGCAGGTCGAGCGGGCACGCGCAGGGCGGCCGGCCCGGATCCGGATGAAGTGCAACGCGATCATCGACGAGGTCATCATCGACGCGCTGTACCGCGCCTCGCAGAGCGGGGTGCCGGTCGACGTGTGGGCCCGGGGCATCTGCGGGCTACGGCCGGGCGTGCCCGGCGTGTCGGAGACGATCAGGGTGCGCAGCATCCTCGGCCGGTTCCTCGAGCACTCCCGGGTCTTCGCGTTCGGCGACGGCGACGGCGACGTGTACATCGGCAGCGCCGACCTCATGCACCGGAACCTGGACCGCCGGGTGGAAACGCTGGTGCGCGTCGGCGACCTCGGGCACCAGTCGGAGCTTCGCGGCCTGATCGACATGGCCATGGACGACACCACCGCGTCGTGGTGGCTGAGCTCCGACGGCACCTGGACCCGGCACCACCTGGACGCCTCCGGAGCCCCGCTCAACGACATCCAGGAATACCTGATCCGGACTCGGCAGGGTCGCACCGCGGATGGCTGATGCGCCGGGAACCGGCGAGATCCATGCGGCTGGCATGGTGCTGTGGCGGCCATCGGGCAGCGGCACGGAAGTGGCGCTCGTCCACCGGCCCCGCTACGACGACTGGAGCTTTCCGAAGGGAAAGCTCACCCGCGGCGAGCACCCGCTGCTCGCGGCCGTCCGCGAGGTGGCCGAGGAGACGGGCCGTCAGGCGACGCTGGGGCGGCCCCTGCCGACCGCCCGGTACCAGGACCGGGGCGGGCGGCCGAAGCGGGTCGACTACTGGGCCGGGCGGCCGGTGCCCGGCGGCCAGGACTCGTTCCGTCCCAACGACGAGGTCGACGCCGTGGACTGGCTGCCGGTGCCCGCGGCGCGCGGCAGGCTCAGCTGCCCCCACGATGCACTGATCCTGGACGATTTCGCGGCCGGGCCCGCCGAAACCGAGCCGCTGATGCTGCTGCGGCACGCGTCGGCCGGCGCCAAGGAGTCGTGGCCGGGCGACGACCTGGACCGGCCGCTGGACGCCAGGGGAGCTGCCGTATCGGACGAGCTTGCGCTGCTGCTGTCCTGCTACGGCTCCGCTCACGTGATCACCTCTGCCGCCGAGCGCTGCGTGGCGACGGTCCGGCCGTACGCCGCCATGACCGGCGCGAAGCTGGAGATCGAGCCCGCGCTTGCCGTCGGGTACCCCGACGGCTATCTGGGCCCCGATGACGGGACGGGGGCGGCCGCGGGCCTGGTGGCGCGCGTCATCGCGGACGGCCTGCCCGCCGTCATCTGCGCCCACCGGGAGAATCTGGAGCGGTTGCTGGCGGCTGCGTGCGCGGCGCTGGACGCGGACCCGCCCCCGGGCCGGCCGCTGCGCAAGGGCGGCTTCTGGGTGCTGCACGTCGCGGACGGTGGCCTCGCCGCCGCGGAGCAGCACTGCGCCGTGGAGGAGTGACGGCGCGCCGCTCAGGCCCTGAGGCAGGCGGCGTCCCAGTCGAGCGTCGGCGGCAGTGCGCCCTCCAGGGTCAGCAGCCAGCGCTTGACCTCCGGGCCCGTCCCGCCGCTGTAGCCGCCGAGGCCGTCCGCCGCCACCACGCGATGGCAGGGAACGACCACGGGGATCGGGTTCGATCCCATGATCTGGCCCACGGCTTTGGCTGGCGGCGACGCCCCGAAGCTGTCATGCCCGACCCGGCGGGCGAGCGTCCCGTAGCTGACCGTCTCGCCGTAGCCGACCGAGTCGAACAACGTCCTGAGTACCTGCTGCTGCAGCAATGACGTCACGCTCCAGTCGAGGAACAGGTCGAAGCCGCGCCGCTTACCCGAGAAGTAATCCGCGAGCTGGGCTACGGCGGCGTCACGCTGCTGGGCGGCTCCGCCCGGCTCCTCCCCGGCGGCGTGCTGCGCCCACGCCGGAGCCGGCGGCCCGCCAAACCGGATCTGGCTCAGGCCAGCCTCGCTGCAGCCGACGGAAAGCCGCCCGACCGGCGTGCCGAGTGTCGCCCACGCGAGTTCGGTCATGGCTCCATTATGTTGCCTGCGACCGACAGTCCGGGCCGCCAGAAATGTCGGACGTCGGCGGTAGAACGGGCACTGTCAAGAACCTGCGGAAAGGGGCACCCGGATATGGCCGACAACGTCGCCGACGCCGTCGAGGCCGAGCTGGCTGAGCTGTCGCGGCGGTTAACCCAGCCTGGCGAGCGCGAGTGCCTGCGCTGCTTCCTGCTGCGGATGATCCACGAGTTCGGCTGCGACGGCACGCACCGGTGGACCGTGCACTGGCGGGACCTGCGGGCGCCGCGGGCCACCGGGCTGGTGCCGCGCCTGCAGCGACGGGGCGGCTGCTGCTGCGACTGCGAAGTCATCTTCAACGTCTTTCCCGACTACCCCGACTCCGCCGAGATCCTGCCGTGCGCGGGGGTGCTGCGGGCAGGCTCGGCGGCGCCCTGTGACCTGCGGCGGCTGCGCAGGAGCGCGTGACCCCCACGCGTGACCCCCACGCGTGACCCCGTCCCTCTCGCCGCCCCTTCGTTATGCCTCGGTCTTCTCGCTGATCCGCGACAGCGCTCCGGCGATCGGCAGCGATGTCAGATCGACCTGCCAGGGCCGGGCGCCGAACGCAGCCAGCCCGATGGTCACCGCCTCGGAGGTCGGTGGCTGCGGCGGCTGCCACGCGAGCCGGCGCACCGCGTCGGGGGGGAGCAGGTTCTCGGCAGGCAGGTGATGCTCGTCCGCCAGCGCCGCCACCACCGCCCGGACGGCGGTGAGCCGGGTGGCGGCATCCGGATCGCGTTCCGGCCAGCGGTGCGCGGGCGGCGGGCCGTCGCCCGGGCGCGCCGATACCGCAGGAAGCTCGCGTTCGGGCTGGGCCCGGGCACGCCCGACGGCGCGGAGCCACTCGGCCGTGTGCCGCCTGGCGCCGCGGCCGCCGAAGCCCTGGATGGCGACCATCTCGGCGCCGTCGCCCGGCAGCGACCTGGCCGCCTCGACGATCGCCGCGTCGGGCAGCACCCGGGTCGGTGACAGGTCGCGCCGGCGTGCGATCCGGTCCCGCTCCAGCCAGAGCTCGCGGACGACGGCGAGGCTGCGCCGGTTGCGTACCCGGTGAATGCCCGAGGTGCGGCGCCACGGCTCCTGGCGCGGCGGCGGTGGCTCGGCGCTGAGCTCGGCAGCGAATTCCTGGCGCGCCCACTCGCTCTTGCCCTGCTCGGTGAGCTCGGTGGACAGGGCGTCGCGCAGCTCCACGAGCACCTCGACGTCCAGGGCGGCGTAGCGCAGCCATTCCTCGGGCAGCGGCCGGGTGGACCAGTCGGCCGCGGAATGGGTCTTCTCCAGCCGCAGGCCGAGCAGTTCCTCGACCATGGTGGCCAGGCCGACCCTGGGATACCCGAGCAGCCGCCCGGCCATCTCGGTGTCGAAGATGCTGCGCGGCCGGTAGCCGATCTCGGCCAGGCAGGGCAGGTCCTGGGACGCGGCGTGGAACACCGCCTCGGTGTCGGCCAGGGCGGCGTCCAGGCCGGACAGGTCGGGGCAGGCGACGGGGTCGATCAGCACGGTCCCGGTGCCGTGGCGGCGCAGCTGGACCAGGAAGGCGCGATGCCCGTAGCGGAAGCCGGAGGCCCGCTCGGCGTCCACGGCGACCGGGCCGGTGCCCCCGGCCAGCGAGCGGATGGCGGCGTCCAGGGCGGCGGGAGTGATCACCAGGGGCGGCAGGCCGTCACGCGGCTCGAGCAGCGGCACGGACCCACGCACCGGACCAGCCTCGGCCTCGACCTCGCCCCCCGCGTCGGCTACCCCGTCCGCGTCAGCTACCCCGTCCGCGTCAGCTACCCCGTCCGCGCCGGCCACCCCGTCCGCGCCGGCCACCGCCTCGGCCCCCGATCCGACGTCGGGCATCGTGCCGTCATCGGCCCCGGGAATCGCCTCCGGGTCAGCCGAGGCCGGCGACCGGCCGGCGGCCGGGGCTGACCCGGCCGGGCGGATGTTGTTGCTGGCGCCTTGATCGCCTTGACCCGCGCTCACCGCGGCGGCCTGCGGCTGGGCGGCCGCAGCGCGGAGGTCCCCAGGGGCGGCAAGCCTGCGGCCATGCAGAGTGCATCGCACCACGCGGCGACGTGCCCGTCCAGGGCCGACCGTTCGTCTCCCTCGGCGGTTGGCGACCAGGAGGCGCGCAGCTCGAAGCCGGTTGCCGTCGGGTCGTCCTGCTTTGAGCCGAATCCTTCTGTCACGACGCGGGTCACCGTCCCGCTTGTCTGCCCGTAGCCCGCGGTCCTCGCCTCCAGCGCTTCCGTCAGCCAGCTCCAGCCCACGCCCGCGATCAGCGGGTCGGCCGCGATCTCCGGGTCGAGCTCCGCGCGGACGTAGGCGATGATCCGGAACTGGCCGGCCCAGCCGGGCTGACCAGCCGGGTCGTAGAGCAGCACGAACTTGCCCCAGCCAATTTCAGTGTCCCCCTCGAGCACCGAAGCGGCAATCGCGGCCGCGTACGGGGCCAGCCGCCGGGGCGGCGGCTCGTCCTCGAAGGCCAGCTCGGGCCGGACGTCGCGCTGGTAGGCCAGGCCTTGGTCGAGGTCATCGACGGCCAGCCGGAAGATGGCCTCTCCTGGGTCGGCGACTTCGGCTAGCCGCCCGGCGGACTTGAGTGTCGTCTGGGCATGGGGCACGGGGGCAGCGATCCTCACGCCACCCGGCGGCGCGGTTCGGCGGCCACCTCGGGCGCGCTCGGCATGGCGACGGCGACGCTGATCAGCAGCGCCGCGCCGCAGGCCGTGCACAGCCACTCGGCGCACTCGCCGTCGGGGCTGTCGGGGCACTGGCCGGGCCGGTCATGGGGCTGCTCGAACGGGTGCTCCCCGTCGCAGTCCCCGCAATACCGGATGATCTGCATCATCTGGGCACCTCCCAACCGTTCGTCCAGCGCCGCTGCGATCCGCGGACGGCATCCCGGCTCGCTGACGGGCGAGTCAGGCTCAGCACCGATGCTGGCACGGCGGCGGCGCAGGTCCGTGGACCTCGGACGGCGTGTCATGCGGGCTTTTGGCGGAAAACCGCCGGATGACCGCCCGATGACCACCCCGGGATCGGCCGCGATCGCCCGGCCCGGCCCGGCGCCGCCTGGCGCCAGCCCGGCCGAGCGGACTGCGAGCGAGGTGCGAGCGGACTGCGAGCGAGGTGCGAGCGGGGTGCGGGCGGCCTCGGGCCACTATGAGACCATCTCTGCTGTGACGCCGTCGACCAGCGATTCTCCCTTCATCCGGGCCTGCCGCCGGCAGCCCGTCCCGCATACGCCGATCTGGTTCATGCGCCAGGCGGGCCGGTCGCTGCCGGAGTACCGCAGCACCCGGGCGGGCGCGTCGATGCTGGAGGCCTGCGCGACGCCGGACCTGATCACCGAGATCACGCTCCAGCCGCTGCGCCGCTACGCGGCCGACGCCGCGGTCTTCTTCAGCGACATCGTGGTGCCGCTGCGCGCGGCCGGGGTGGGCATCGACATCAAGCCTGGCGTGGGACCGGTGGTCGACCGGCCTATCCGGGACGAAGCGGACATCCGCGGGCTGCGCGGGCTGGATCCGGAGGACGTGCCGTTCGTGACCGAGGCGGTCACCAGCCTGGTGGCCGAGCTGGGCAGCACGCCGCTGATCGGGTTCGCCGGCGGGCCGTTCACGCTGGCCTGCTACCTGGTCGACGGCGGCCCGTCCAAGAACTACGAGATCACCAAGTCGCTGATGTACGGCCAGCCCGCCCTGTGGGGCGCGCTGATGACCGCGCTCACCGACATCACGATCAGCTTCCTGCAGGTCCAGGTGGCGGCGGGCGCGTCAGCCGTGCAGCTGTTCGACTCCTGGGTCGGGGCGCTCAGCCCCGAGGACTACCGCCGGTCGGTGATGCCGCACAGCCGGCGCATCTTCGAGGCCCTGGCCGGGACCGGCGTGCCGAGGATTCACTTCGGCGTCGGCACCGGCGAGCTGCTGCGGCTGCTGGGCGAGGCGGGTGCCGACGTGGTGGGCGTGGACTGGCGGGTGCCGCTGGACGAGGCGGCCCGTCGGACCGGGCCGGGCCGCGCGCTCCAGGGCAACCTGGACCCGGCGCTGCTGCTGGCCCCGTGGCCGGTCATCGAGGAGCGGGCCGGGGACGTACTGGACCGGGGCCGGGCGGCCGAGGGCCATATCTTCAACCTGGGGCACGGGGTCCTGCCCAGCACCGACCCCGGTGTTCTCGCCCGCCTGGTCGACTACGTGCACGCCGCGTCCGCCAACACGGCGGCCGCCGCGGCCCCCGGCCCGGCCCGGCCCGCGTCCAGGGCCTAGCTCTCGCTGGCCGGCGTCGGCGCGGCCCGCCGCCGGCCGAAGCGCCGCCACAGCAGGTAGCCCGCCCCGCCGAGGACGACCACCGCCGCGGCGAACGGCAGCACCGCGCCCAGCACCGTGAGCACCCAGGTGGTCGCGTGGCCGAGGCCGCGCCAGCCGCTGCTCAGGCCGCCCACGAAGCCGCGGTGGCCGGCGTGATGGCGGTGGTGGACCACCGCGTGCGGCTTGGGGCCGAGCAGCAGCAGCGAGATCGTCGCGTAGCTGGTCTCCCGGTCCAGCGCCCGCTGCTGGGCCTGGAGCGCCTCCAGGGACGCCTCGTCGCCGGAGATCTGCTGCTGCACCTGGAGCAGCCCGGTAACCGTCGCGGCCCGCTTGAGCAGCCCCCGGAGCGAGGCGATCGCGTCCTGCTCGGAGGTGACCCGGCTGGCCACGTCGGCCACCTGCTGGGTGACGTCGGTGGACTGCTGCCGGAGCGACTTCTCCTGGCCCAGCCGGGACAGCTGGCTCAGCGCCGCGCCGTAGTCGGCCTGCGGCAACTTGAGTGTCATGCGGACCGTCTGCCGCTGCTGCCTCGACGGGCTGAGCTGGGCCTGCTCCCCGGCGGTGTAGCCGCCGGCCCCGGTGACGTAGTTCGTCGCCGTGGCCGCGGCCTTCGTGGCGCTGGTCACGCTGACGGTGAGGTTGGCCGTCCTGATGATGCTCTGGCTGACGGGCAGCAGCCGCGCGCCCGTCGTCGTGGCCGTCCCGCCCTTCAAGGTCGAGAAGCCGGACGCCGCTTGGTGCCCCCCGGTGCCGTTCCTGGCCGCCGCCGCGGCCGGCGGCGCCGCGGGCCTGGGTCCGAGCTGGCCCGAGGTGCCCCCGGCGGTACTGCTGCTGGCGATTCCCGCTGATGAGCTCGAGGCGCCCGAGCACGCCGCGAGGAGCAGTCCGGCCCCGGTCAGGAGGACGGCCCAGGAGACTGCGGTGATGCGCGATGGCATCCCCCGGCCGCGGGACGAGCTGGTGGCTCTTCCCGGCCGGGTGGCACGGGACGGATGGTCCGTCCGGCGCCCGATCGGTGTGTCCATGCTGCTGGGACGCGCCCGCCGACGGGCGGTTCCCCCGCCCGGCGATAATCGGTGCCGTGGCTTTTCCGAAGATTGAGCTGCACGTGCACCTGGAGGGCACCGTCCGGGCGAGCACGCTGCTGGACATCGCCCGGCGCAACGACGTCGCGCTGCCCGCCGACTCGCCCGAGGGGCTGGCCGGCCTGTACGAGTACCGCGACTTCGACCATTTCCTCGAGACCTGGGCCATCACCACCAGCGTGCTGCGCACCGAGCGCGACTTCCGCCAGATCGTGGTGGACTACGCCGCCGAGGCGGCCAGTCACGGCGCCGTCTACCTGGAGGGCATCTTCACCCCGGCCGAGGCCGTCCGCCGCGGCGCCGGCTGGGACGAGGTGTTCACCGGCTTCTGCGACGGCGCCCAGGAGGCGCGGGAGCGGCACGACGTGCACGTCCGGCTGACGCCCGACATCCCGCGCGGCTACCCCATGGACCTGGTCGAGCTGACCGCCCGGCATGCCGTCGCCTACCGCGACCGCGGCGTCGTCGGGCTCGGGCTCGGCGGGTTCGAGGCCCAGTTCCCGCCCGAGCCCTACGCCGAGGTGTTCGCGCTGGCCCGCGACGGCGGCGTGCCCGCCGTCCCGCATGCCGGGGAGGCCGCCGGGCCCGAATCGGTCCGCGGCGCGCTGACCGCCCTGCACGCGGTGCGGATCCGGCACGGCATCCGGGCCATCGAGGATCCCGAGCTGGTCAGCGAGCTGGCCGAGCGCGGCACCGTGCTCGACGTCTGCCCGGTATCCAACCTGCGCACCCGCTCCGTGGCCTCGCTCGCCGAGCACCCCCTGCCCGCGCTGGTCGCCGCGGGCGTGGCCTGCTCGGTGTCCACCGACGACCCGGCCATGTTCGGCACCGACCTGGACCTGGAGTACCAGGTCGTCCAGCAGCTCGGGGTGAGCCCGGAGGAGTGTTACCGCGCGGGCGTCCAGGGTGCGCTGTGCGATGAGACCACCCGCGTGACGCTCAGGGAGATTGGCCGCGAACAAGGGTGGTCCCGTGATCAGCCCGCGCCGGGCGGGTCATCGTGACCGCTTCCGGACCGACCCCCCGGGCCGGCGACGGGCGGTCGCCGACCGTGGCCATCGTCGGCGGCGGCGTCGCCGGGCTGGCCGCCGCGTTCCTGCTGCGCGGCGCGGGCCTGACCGTGACCGTGCTGGAGGGCTCGCCCCGGCTGGGCGGGAAGCTGGCCGTCTCCGAGGTCGGCGGCGTCGACGTGGACGCCGGGGCCGAGGCGCTGCTGGCCCGCCGGCCCGAGGGCGTCGGGCTGATCGCCGACCTGGGCCTGTCCGGCGAGCTGCGCCGGCCGGGCACCACCTCGGCCGGGATCTGGACCCGCGGCGAGGTCCGGCCGCTGCCGCGGCACCAGTTCATGGGCGTGCCCGCCGACTTCGATGAGCTGGCCGCCGCCGGCCTGCTGTCGGCCGGCGGGCTGGCCAGGGCCCGGCAGGACGCGTCCCGGCCGGCTGACCCGGCCGACGCCGGGGACGTCTCGGTGTCCGAGCGGGTCGGCCGGCGGATGGGCCAGGAGCTGGTCGACCGCGTCGTCGAGCCGCTGCTGGGCGGGGTCTACGCCGGCCGCTGCGAGGACCTGTCGTTCCAGGCCACGCTGGCGCCGCTGGCCGCGGCCGCGCCGCGCTATCCGTCGCTCAGCGAGGCCGCGGCCTCCCTGCTGCCCGCCCCGCCGACCCCGCCGACCCCGCCGACCCCTCCGACCCCGCCGACCCCGCCGGCCTCGTCCACCC
>JBOHCO010001461.1:0-4444 GCA_050698895.1 Streptosporangiaceae bacterium | reverse complement strand
CGCCGCCGGGCCAGGGTGACGGCGGCGACGCCGAAGGCCACGCTGGTGAGCAGCACCAGGCCCTGCGGGACCATGCCGACCAGCGCCGCGACGGTCCCGGTCAGCGCCTGCGCGGCGGTGTCGCGGGCGTGCAGCTGGGTGACCAGCAGCAGCACCGCCACCGGCACGAGCGCCCAGGTGATCCAGCGCAGGATCTGGTTGATGCCCGCGATCAGCTCTGAGTGCACGATCGTGAATCGCCGCGCCTCGGCGGCGAGCTGGCGGGCGTAGGCCTCGGCGCCGACTCCGGTGGCCTGGTACCCGCCTGACCCGGCCACCACGAAGCTGCCCGATAGCAGCCGGTCGCCTGCCTGCTTGTCCACCGGCTCGGACTCACCGGTCAGCAGGGACTCATCGGCCTGCAGGCTCACGCTCGCGCGCACGACCCCGTCGGCGGCCAGCTGGTCCCCGGCGCGCAGCTCGACCAGGTCCCCGGCCACCAGCTCCGCCACCGCTATGTCGCGCGGCGCGCCGTCGCGGATCACCCGGACCCCGGGCGCGCTGAGCACGGCCAGGCGGTCGAGCGTGCGCTTGGCCCGCAATTCCTGCGCGATGCCGACCAGCGCGTTGGCCACCACGATGATGCCGAACACCGCGTCCTGCAGCGAGCCGACCACCAGGATCACCCCTAGCAGAGTGCCCATGATGAAGTTAAACCTGGTCAGCAGGTTCGCGCGCAGGATCTCGGCCACCGGCCGACTGGTGCGCTCCCCGGCGTCGTTGCCCAGCCCGCGCGACCGCCGCTCAGCCGCCTCTGCGCTGCTCAGACCACCGGACGGCGTCTGAGTGACCAGCCCGGCCGACGCCGACGGCACCGACATCAAAGCCCCCGCATCTCCGCTGGCGCAGCGCGAGCAGATGACAGCCTGGAAAGGCCGGGGACTGTCCAGCGCAGCATCAGCCTGGGCCGGGCCAGCAGCCGGCCCGGCCGCTCCGCCGCTGGCCGGCGCCACCGTAGGCCCTGACCTTGTCTCACCGTTCTCCCCGCAGATAGGTGCCCGAGCGTCACGACGCGCGATCCGCGCATCCGGCCAGCGCGACTCCCAAGCCAGCACGCTAGGCCAGCGCACCGGCCAGCCCTTCGCCAATGGCCGTGTTCCCAGGATGCCCGGCCTGCGGAAGCCGAGTACAGCCGCAGAAGTCCCCCGGCCCGGGGACCTAAGTCGCCGGGTAAGTCATGAGCAGTCCGCCAGGACCGCACCGTCGCTATCGCGCGGACGCCCACGCCACCGCATCGTGGCGCCATCGGGCGGATCTGGGCTGAGCACAGGACGAATGGCCCTCTGGCCCGGGACCCATGGATCTGGGACTGGCGGCCGGCCGGCACCAGCGTGGACAGCGGGGTGATGATCATGTCTGCTGAGGGATATCCGGTCAGGGTCGAGGCGTCGCTTGCGCCGCGGCTGTCGCGGTGGCTGTGGCTGGTTAAGTGGTCCTGGCGATCCCGCACTACTTCGTCCTAGCATTGCTGTGGATAGCGTTCGTGTTCCTGAGCATCGCCGCGTTCTTCGCGATTGTGGTCACCGGCCGCTATCCGCGCTCGATCTTCAGTTTCAACGTCGGGGTCCTGCGCTGGACGTGGCGCGTGCAGTACTACACCTACGGGGCGCTGGGCACCGACCGGTACCCGCCGTTCAGCCTGGATGAGGTGCCGGGCTACCCGGCCCACCTGGAAATCGAGTACCCGGAGCGGCTGTCCCGAGGACTGGTCCTGGTGAAATGGTGGCTGCTGGCCATCCCCCAGTACATTATCGTCGGCCTGTTCGCCGGCCGTAGCGGCTGGACCGTGTGGCGGCTGGGCAGCCACGACTCCGGCTGGGCCGGCGGCGGCCTCATCGGCATCCTCGTCCTGATCGCCGCGATCATGCTGGCCGTCACCGGGCGTTATCCCCAGGCCATCTTCGATCTTGTTCTCGGCCTGAACCGCTGGGTGCTGCGGGTGGCTGCCTATGCGGGCCTGATGACCGACAAGTACCCGCCCTTCCGCCTCGACATGGGCGGCGCCGAGCCCGGCGGCCGGCTCAGCGTTCCCTCATCCGGCCCCGGCCCCGGCCCTGGCGCAGGCCCAGCCAGCGCCGCCGGCCTGACTGACCGGAAGGCTGAGCCTGGCCCGCACTCGCCTTCCCCGGCGCCGCCCCCGGCCGCCGGTCGGGCACCGGGCCGGATCATAGCCGTCGTCATCGGCTCGGTGCTGGCCCTGACCTCACCGGGCCCGCTCGCCGGCGGGGCTGGCCTGCTGTGGGCAGGACAGACCCAGCGCCAGGACGGCTACCTGACCTCCGCGGCAACCACGTACTCCACCACCGGCCGTGCCCTGGCCACCTCCGCCATCGGCCTGCACGCAGGGAGCCGGGACTGGGCCGGCCCGGGTGATCGGCAAGGTCCGCATCCGGGTCACCGCGCCCGGCCCGGCGCGGCCGGTATTCCTGGGCATCGCCCCGACCGCAGCGGCTAGCCGCTACCTGTCCGGCACCGCCTATACCACTGTGACCGGCCCGGGAGGCGGCCCGACCGCCACCAACAGCCACCCGGGCACCGGCACGCCGGCCCTCCCGCAGACGGCCCGGATCTGGACCGCGCAGGCCTCCGGCACCAGCACGCAGACACTCACCTCAACGGCCCGCAGCGGCCACTGGATGATCGTGGTCATGAACCGCGACGCGGCACCCGGCCTCACCGTGCGAGCCGACGCCGGTGCGACCATCCCGGCGCTGCCCTGGATAGCAGCCGGGCTGCTGGCCACAGGCGTGCTGCTCGCGGCGGGTGCTGTGCTGCTCATCGTGGTGCCCGCCCGCCGCGCCCGGGCCTCACCGCATCCGGCCTGATCACGCTGGCGGGGTGCCTGACGGTCCCGACGATGACCTGGCCGCGAGACGCGCGGAATACCCCCCTCGAAGTGCGTCCTGCCACCATGATCATCTCCAAAGGTGTAGGAGAGATCGAGCGGAGGTATATCCGCAGCATCGTCCAGGTTCACGGGCCCGGGAAGCCAGACCGCAGCTCGCCGGGAAGGGAGTGACCTGTGAAGGCCAGGCTGACCGGCGCGGCCGAGCCGGAATTGGAGTCACAGGTCAGTGAGCTCGCGTGGCATGCGCTCAGCGCCGAGCACGTTCTGCGGGCCGAAGAGGTAGATGCGCGGCGTGGCCTTAGCTCAGGGGAAGCGGCATCGCGCGCCGCGCGGTTCGGCCCCAACAAGCTCGCCGCGGGACGGGCGGAGCCTGGCTGGCACGCGTTCATCCGCCAGTACTCCGACCCCATGCAGATCGTCCTGCTCGCGGCCGGCGTCTTCAGCCTGTTCCCCCTCAGGCAGCCGGGAACCGGCATCCTGCTGATCCTGCTGACACTGGGCAACGCGGTTCTCGGTCTGCATCAAGAGGGCAGTGCCGAGGCCGCCGTCGCCGCGCTCCAGAAGATGATGATCATCACGGCCCGGGTGCGGCGCGACGGCCAGCAGACGGAGATCCCCGCCGAGCAGCTGGTCCCCGGCGATGTCGTGTCCCTAGCGGCGGGCGACATCGTCCCGGCTGACGGCAGGCTGGTGCAGGCGGCGGCGCTGGAGGTCGCCGAGTCCGAGCTGACCGGGGAGAGCCTGCCGGCCTCGAAGGGCACGGCCTCCGTCAGCGATGCCGGTGCGCCGCTGGGCGACCGGACCGGCATGGTCTACATGAACACCTCGGTGACCCGCGGGGCGGGCGAGCTCGTTGTCACCGCGACCGGGATGGCGACCGAGGTCGGCCGCATCTCGGGAATGCTCCACGCGCAGCCGGCGGCCAGGACCCCGCTCACCCGCCAGCTTGACCGGCTCTCCAGGCAGCTCCTGCTGGTTGCGGGCGTAGCGCTGATCGCGTCGATGGCGCTGAATCTGTCCCGCGGCTATACCTTCGGCGCGGTGTTCAACGCCGCGGTCGCCTTCGCGATCGCCGCGGTCCCGGTGCAGCTGCCCACGGTGGTAACCACGATCCTGGCGTGGGGCACCCGGGCCCTGGCCAGCGCCGGGGCGATCATGAAGCAGCTCCGCTCGACCGAGACCCTGGGGTCCGCCTCGGCGATCAACACCGACAAGACCGGGACGCTCACGCTGAACCAGATGACCGCGGTCCAGATGGTCATCGCCGGGCACGCTATGCGGTCGAGGGAAAGGGCTACTCGACCCACGGGCGCATCAACCGCGTCGCCGGACAGGCAGAGATCCCGCTGGATGAGTTCCTGATGCCGATGGTCCTGGCCTCCGACGCGGTGCTCAGCGACGGCGAGCTGATCGGCGACCCGACCGAGGGTGCCCTGGTCGCGCTGGCCGCGAAAGGCGGCATCGACGCCGTCTTGACCAGGCAGGTACACCCGAGAATCGCCGAGCTCCCCTTCGACGCCGAGTACAAGCTCATGGCGACGTTCCACAAGGTGACCG
>JBOHCO010001460.1:0-2229 GCA_050698895.1 Streptosporangiaceae bacterium | reverse complement strand
GCGCGGTCGTGGCCCACCGGAAGACCGCCTGGCCCTCCTGGTGGATGAACGAGCTGCGGTCGCTGATGATGATCTTGTCGGCCATGTCGCCGTAGCTGCCCCACACCACCGGGCCGATGCCGGGCGCGTCGGCCTCGCCGGGACCGCCGTCGGCCGGGCCGACCACCGCGGCGCCCGCGCCGTCGGCGAAGATGATGGCGGTCGAGCGGTCGTTCCAGTCGACCCACTGGGAGAGCTTCTCGGCCCCGATGACCAGCACGTTGGTCGCGCTGCCCGCGCGCACCGAGTCGGCGGCGGCGGCCAGCGCGTAGCAGAAGCCGGCGCAGGCGGCGTTGAGGTCGTAGGCGCCGGGCGCCATGATGCCGAGGCGGCGGGCGACGGTGGCGGACACGTTGGGGATCGGCGCCTCGGGCGTGCAGGTGGCCACGATCACCAGGTCGATGTCGTCGGGGGACAGGCCGCTGGCGGCCAGCGCCTTGCCGCCGGCGATGACGGCCATGTCCGCGACGCTCTCCTCGTCGGCGATCCGGCGGCTGGCGATGCCGACCCGGCTGCGGATCCACTCATCGTTGGTCTCGACGGTCGCGGCCAGGTCGTCGTTGGTGACGACCTTGGCCGGCTGGTACCCGCCGAAGGCCAGGATCCGCGCGGCCGGCCGGGCTTCGGAGACTCGCATCGCGCTGCTTCTGCCTTTCGATGTGCTGATAGGGCTAAAGACCTTTTTTCACTAACAAATGACGCGGCGGCTACTCGCCGCCGCCGGGCTGGACCCGGCCGGGCTGGAGCCCGGCGTCATCGTCATCGGCGTCGGCGTGCTCGGCCAGCAGGCGGCGGGCGGCGGGCAGGTCGGCGGGCGTCCTGAGGGCGAGGAGCTCGACACCGGGCAGGGCCCGGCGGCCCAGCCCGGCCAGGGTACCCGCGGGCGGCAGCTCGATCAGCGCGGTGACGCCGCGGCCGGCCATGGCCTGCATGCAGCTGTCCCACCGGACCGGCGTGCTGACCTGGGCCACGATCCGCTCCAGCCAGTCGGCGCCGGAGTCCACGGCCTGGCCGTCGCGGTTGGACAGCAGGGGCAGCACCGGGTCGCTGGCGGGCACCCGGGCGGCCGCGGCGGCCAGGGCCTCGACGGCCGGGGCCATGTGCCGGGTGTGGAAGGCGCCGGCGACCGACAGCGGCCGCAGCCGGGCCCCGGCGGGCGGGTCGGCCCCGAACGCGGCCAGCTGCTCCATGGTGCCGGCGGCGACGATCTGGCCGGCCGCGTTGACGTTGGCCGGGGTCAGCCCGCTGGCCTCGATGGCGGCCAGCACCTCGGGCTCCTGGCCGCCGAGCACGGCGGTCATGCCGGTGGCGGTGGCGGCGGCCGCGGCGGCCATGCCGTCGGCGCGTACCCGGACCAGGCGCATCGCGTCCTCGGCGGTGATGGCGCCGGCGATGGCACCCGCGGCCAGCTCGCCGACGCTGTGCCCGGCGACGACCGCGGACAGGCCCTTGAGCGGCACGCGCTGATCGGCCAGCGCCTCGGCGGCGGCGATGGCCGCGGCGACCAGCAGCGGCTGGGCCACCGCGGTGTCGCGGATCTCGTCGGCGTCGGCGATGGTGCCGGCCCGGATCAGGTCGGAGCCGGCCAGCTCGGACCAGGCGGTCAGCCGGTCGGCGAATCCGGGCACCTCAAGCCACGGGACGAGGAATCCCGGGGTCTGTGCGCCTTGCCCCGGCGCGGCGATCACGAGCATTGTCCAAGCCTGCACTGTAGAAGTCCGCTAGATCCATGCCGAAGACCACGAAGTTTCTCCAAAGTACCCTGTGCAGGTTCTACAAAACGGGCTCGCCCAGGTGACCTGGAGGGATCGGCGGCGTGAGCTAGATCACTTTCAGGGGGCGGGCTGGGCCAGGCGGCCGAACACGACGGCGACCCAGAGCGAGAACCCGCCCCGGCCGTCGCCCGGCACCACGCCGGTCAGCTCGCTGGCCCGGCGCAGCCGGTAGCGGACCGTGTTGGGATGCACGAACAGCAGCCGGGCGGTGGCCTCCAGCGAGTTGCCCAGCTCCAGGTAGGTCATGACCGTGTCCAGCAGCGCGCTGCCGCCCTTCACCAGCGGCTGGTAGACGTTCTCGATCAGCTCGGACCTGGCCAGGGGGTCGCCGTCCAGGGCTCGCTCGGGCAGCAGGTCGCTGGCCAGCACCGGGAGCGGCGCGTCCGGCCAGGCCACGGCGGCCCGCAGCCCGGCC
>JBOHCO010001459.1:0-2252 GCA_050698895.1 Streptosporangiaceae bacterium | reverse complement strand
TGCCGGGCTCGATCGCCACCCGGGCGCCCAGGCGGCCGGGGTCCACGCCGGCGCCGACCCCGACGATGCGGCCGGAGGTCTCATGGCCGAGCACCAGCGGGCTGCGGACCACGAAGTCCGCGATCCGCCCGTGCTCGTAATAGTGCACGTCCGAGCCGCACACCCCGACGCTGCGGATGGCCACCAGGACCTCGTCCGGGCCGGGCGCGGGCACCGGCCGCTGCTCCAGGCCCAGATGGCCGGGCTGGCTCAGCACGGACACGCGCATGGTCTCGGGCAGCTCGCTGGCGCGAGTCGCGGTCATCGGGTCTCCTCTCATTACGGGGCCGGGGGCATGCACCGCAGCACGTGCAGGTCGCCGTCGAGGCGGACCGCCCCCGCGCCATAGGGCACGAACAGCGTGGCACCCCGGCCGACCGGGACCGCACCCGCCTCACTGACCAGGCGGCCGCCGCCGTCGAGCACGATCAGCACGGCGACCTGCGGGGCCAGGCTGAGGGGCAGCGCCTGCGGCAGGATCCGCTCGACCCGGAAGAACTCGTCCGCCTGCGGGGGCAGCAGCCGGACGGGACCCGCCCCGGCCCGGCCAGCCGGCTGGGCCTGGGCATCCGGCTCGGTCCGGCCGCCCAGCAGCCCGGCGAGCCGGTCGCGGTCCCAGCCGCTGCAGTCGAGCGCCTCCAGGGCGAGCGGGTAGCCCAGGCCCAGATGCCCGGCCTCCGGGCCGCTGACCGCGTAGCCCTCCCATTCCAGCAGGATCGAGAAGTCGGTCGGCTCCTGGACCTCGACCACGGTGACGCCGGCGCCGACCGCGTGCGGCACGCCCGCCGGGATCAGGCAGGTGCCGCCCGGCGCCACCGGGACCTTGTTCAGCGAGCCGAGCAGGGCCGTGGTGTCCTGCGCGTCCACCCAGGCCCGCACCACGGCCGGATCGGTGTCCTCGCGGAACCCCGCGTAGACGTGAGCGGCGCTGTCGTCGGCGGCATCGGGCGTGATCTGGGTGACGATCCACGCCTCGGTCTTGCCGTGGCAGCCGTGCAGGTGAGCCGCGGCGAACGGCCGGGGCGGGTGGCAGTGGACCAGCAGCCGCTCCCCCGTGTCCAGCAGCTTGACCAGCAGCGCCAGGTCGGCGCCGAACCGCTCGGCGTGCGCCGGGCCCAGGTAGCCGGCCGGGTCGGCGGCGATCGCCGACCGCAGCGTCGTGCCGTCGTCCAGCACGGTCAGGCCCGCGCCGGGGCGGCCGAACAGCTCGGTGGTCGAGCCGACCCAGTCCTCGGGCAGGTACTCGGAGCCCGGCGTGGTGCCGCGGAAGGCCGCGATCCGGGCCCCGCCGCGGTAGAACTGCCGGGGCTGGTTGGGACCCAGGATCAGCGGAGCCAGCGGCATGGCGACAACTATGCCGTCCCCGCCGGCGGCCGCACCACCGCGGCCCCCGCGCAGCGTCCTCCCGTGCGGGTCCCGGCGTCAGCTGAGCGCGGCCCGGACGGTCTCCAGGCGGCGGCTGGCCGGGCGCAGCGCCCAGGACAGCACGGTCGTCGCGGCCAGGACGGCCAGGACGGGCACCTCGACGCGGTCGTAGCCCGTGGTCAGATGGGACACCATCGCCCCGGTGTAGGTGAAGAACGCGCCCGCGTAGGCCCACTCCTTGAGCAGCGCCCGGCGCGGCACCAGCAGGGCGGCCGCGCCCAGCACCTTCCAGCTGCCCAGCAGGACCAGGAAGTACGACGGGTAGCCCAGGTGCGCCACGATCGTGCTGACGAACGACAGCCGGGCGATATCCCAGATCCCGCCGACCCCCATTTCCGCGGTGACCAGCACGGTGGCCAGCCAGTACCAGGTCAGGCGGCGCCGGGCGGCCCGGTCGCGGACGGTGCTGGCCGGTGCGGCGATGGTGGTGTTCATGCCGGTGTCCTCTCCAGGTCAGATCCCCCCGGTCACATCCGGGTGGGCCCGATGGTTCATGGCCGTGAACCACCCGGACGGGAGAATGTGACGGATGAACGAGGCCGACTGGCTGGCCGCGCGGTTCGAGGAGCAGCGCCCTCGGCTGCGGGCGGTGGCCTACCGGATGCTCGGCTCCATGGCCGAGGCGGACGACGCCGTGCAGAACTCCTGGCTGCGCCTGAACGGCGCCGATACCAGCGAGGTCGAGAACCTGGGCGGCTGGCTGACCACCACGGTCGCCCGCGAGTGCCTGAAGCTGCTGCGCACCCGCCGCAGCCGCCGGGAGGATCCCCTGACCGACGCCGCCGGGC
>JBOHCO010001458.1:0-3630 GCA_050698895.1 Streptosporangiaceae bacterium | reverse complement strand
CGCTGGCCCAGGCGGCCGCCCGCAGCCTGGATCGCAGCGCCTACGCGACCGCGGCGGCCGCCTTCGAGCGGGCCGGGCGGCTGGCCGCCGACGGCGGGCGGCGGGCCCGGTTGCTGACCCAGGCGGCCGAGGCGGGCTGGCTGGCCGGGCTGACCGGCCCGGCGGTGACGCTGCTGGACGAGGCCCGGCTGCTGCCCGGCGAGCCGGGCACGCTGGTCGAGATCGACCGGCTGGCCGGGCACATCGCTGCGCTGCGCGGCCCGGTCATGCGCGGCCACGCGATCCTGACCGCGGCGGCCGACCGGGCCGACCCCGACCGGGCCGTCGCGATGCTGGCCGAGGCGGCCAACTCCTGCTTCTACGCGGGCAACCCGGCCGAGATGCTGCAGGTGGCCGAGCGGGCCCGGGCCGCGCTGGCCGACCGGCCCTCGGACCGGGCCCGCTTCCTGGCCGCGATGGCGCTGGGCATGGCCCGGATCCTGGGCGGCGACGCGGCGGCCGGCGCCGAGGCCGTCCACGAGGCGGTCGCGCTGGCCGAGCACTCGCCCGAGGTGCGCGACGACCTGCGCGTGCTGCCCTGGCTGGCAGTCGCGCCGCTGTTCCTGCGCGAGGCCGCCACCGGGCGCTCGCTGCTGGCGCACGCACTCCAGACGGCGCGGGCCAGGGCCGCGGTCGGGGTGCTCCCGCTCGCGCTCGGCCTGATCGCCCGCGACCAGGCCACCACGGACCGCTGGGCGGTCGCTCAGGCCACCTACCTGGAGGCCATCAGCCTGGCCCGGGAGAGCGGCCAGCTGACCGCGCTGGCCTTCAGCCTGGCCGACCTGGCCTGGCTGCACGCTCGCCGTGGCCGGGAGCAGGACTGCCGGGCCTGTGCCGCCGAGGCGCTGACGCTCGCCGGTGAGCTAGGTGCGCAGCTGTTCGAGATCTGGGCCACGGCCGCGCTCGGCGAGCTCGAGCTGGGCCTGGGGGACGCTGCGGGGGCCGTGGCGCACTTCGAGCGCCAGCAGGAGCTGCTGGCCGACCTGGCCATCACCGACGCCGACCTCTCCCCCGCCGCCGAGCTGGTCGACGGCTACCTCAAGCTCGGCCGCGACGACGAGGCGCGGCAGGCCGCGACCGAGTTCATCGCCACCGCCGAGGCCAAGGGCCAGCCCTGGCCGATCGCCAGGGCGCTGCGCTGCCGGGGCATGCTGGCGCCGGACACCGCCTTCGCGGCCGACTTCGAGCAGGCGATCGGGCTGCACGAGCAGACGCCGGACCTGTTCGAGGCCGCGCGCACCCGCCTCGCCTACGGCCAGCGGCTGCGCCGGTCAAGGAACCGGGTGCTGGCCCGCGATCAGCTCCGCGCGGCGGTCGACGCGTTCGAGGGCCTGGGCGCCCGGCCCTGGGCCGACCTGGCCCGCGCCGAGCTCGCCGCCACCGGGGAGACGCGGCGGCCGCGGGACGCCAGCCGGCTCGACGCCCTGACCCCGCAGGAGCTCCAGATCGCGCTGCTGCTGGCCGGGGGCAAGACCACCAGGGAGGCCGCCGCCGCGCTGTTCCTGAGCCCCAAGACCGTCGAGTACCACCTGCGCCACGTCTACCAGCGGCTCGGCCTGCACTCCCGCGAGGAGCTGGCCGAGCGCCTGAGCCAGGCCGGTGATCCCGGCCAGCCCGGGGACCGCCCGGCGGGCGGGTAAAACGGGCGGGTAAAACAGGTGCGACAGCGACCCGCCACGGAGTAGGACTGAGCGCATGCCCGAGCTGATCCTGCCGTCCGCCCATGTCCAGGCCTCCTTCCTCAACGCCATGGACGAGTTCGCCGCCGAGGGCCGCGGCCGGCTCGACGACCACAGCATGGTCGGGCACGACCTGCGCGAGTTCGGCCACCGCTGGATGGACCCGGTCGTCTTCGGCGACTACGTCGCCGGGCTGCGCGATCAGGCCAGGGAGGAAGCGCCGCGGGCCGCCGGGCTGGTGCCCTCGACCACCCTGTGGTGGGTCAGCGAGCAGGAGTACCTGGGCCGGCTGGCGATCCGGCACCGGCTGACGCCGCGGCTGCTCGACTACGGCGGGCACATCGGGTACGACGTGCGGCCGTCGGCCCGGCGGCGCGGGCACGCCACCGCCATGCTGGCGGAGGCCCTGCCGGTCGCGGCCAAGCTGGGCATCGACCCCGTGCTGGTCACCTGCAACGACGACAACACCGGCTCGATGAAGGTGATCGAGGCCAACGGCGGGGTGTTCGAGGACCAGCGCGGGGTCAAGCTCCGCTACTGGATACCGACGTCCTGAGCCGGGCCGCCCGGACCGGCCGCGCGCTCAGTCAGGCTGCGGAGCAGGGTGGCGAGAAGGTGGCTCAGTTGTTCCTGCTGCCCTGGATCCAGCACGTCCACGAGCTGTTGCTCGTAGGCCAGCAGCTCGGTGACCGCCGCCTCGACCGTCCGGTGGCCCGGCTCGGTTAGCTCGACGTAGACCGTGCGCGAGCCCGGCCCGGCCGGGATGCGGCGGACCAGGCCGGCCTGCTGGCCCCGGGCCACGCGCTGGGTCACCGCCCCGGCCGTGATCAGGCTGCGGGCGCTCAGCTCGCGGGTCGACAGGCGGTACGGCGGCCCGGACCGGCGCAGCGTCGTGAGCAGGTCCAGCGTGGCCGCGTCCAGGTGCACCCAGGCCAGTGTCCGGCGCCGCTCGTCGGTGAGCAGCTTGGCCGCCTGCCAGATGCGGGTCAGGATCCCGATCGACCCCACCGGCACGCCGGGCTTCTCCCGCTCCCAGGCCCGCGCGATCTCGGCAGCGCGGTCAGCCGGCGGCTCGGGCGCACTCATGGTGATAGTCTCGCACACAACGTTTAGCTCTAAACGAGAACCTTCGATGATCATTAACAAAGGGGCCCGCGGCGGAGCGGGCCCGGCGGCTGACCGGAGGCGGACCAGATGCGGCAGGTCGTCGTGACGGGTGGCGGGACGGGGATCGGCCGGGCCGTGGCGGCGGCGTTCGCCGAAGCGGGCGACGACGTGGTGATCACCGGCCGCCGCCCCGACGTGCTGGCCAAGACCGCCGCCGACCTGGGCTCGTCCGTGCGCCCGGTGCCGTTCGACACCGCCGACCCGGCCCAGGTCACGGCGGCCCTGAGCGACCTGCCGCCCCGGGTGAACGTGCTGGTCAACTGCGCCGGCGGCAACACCGACATCAGCGCCCCCGAGCCGGACGGCCTGGCCGGGCTGGCCGCCGCCTGGCACGCCAACCTGGACGCCAACGTGCTGTCGGCCGTCCTGGTGACGACGGCCCTGCGGCCCAGGCTGGCCCCGGGCGGGGCGGTGATCAGCCTGAGCTCGATCGCGGCCCACCGCCCCGGCGCGGCCGCCTACGGCGCGGCCAAGGCCGCCGTCGAAGCGTGGAACCTCACCCTGGCCGCCGACCTCGGCGCCGACCAGATCACCGCCAACGTCATCTCGCCCGGCTACATCGAGCACACCGAGTTCTTCCGCGACCGAATGACGCCGCAGCGCCGGACCACGCTCATCGGCCAGACGTTCACCGGCCGGGCCGGCAACCCGTCCGACATCGCCGGCACCGTGCTGTTCCTGGCCTCGCCGGCGGCCAGCCACATCACGGCCCAGGTGCTGCACGTCAACGGCGGCGCCCTGTCCG
>JBOHCO010001457.1:0-2497 GCA_050698895.1 Streptosporangiaceae bacterium | reverse complement strand
ACGGGCAGCCACGACCACCGCACCAGCGAAGCCCACGACGTACACCCCGAGCCGCAGGCCGGGATGGACGGCACGGGCGAGATGGCCGCGATCTCGGATGACGCGGTCGTGCGGCGGACCAAGGACGGCTGGCGGGTCGGCGGGGATGACCTCCCCGACCTGACCTCGGCCATGATCCTGGCTGACCTGCTGGCCGCCGAGCAGGGCGGCGCCGACGGGCAGGTGGCCCGCAAGCCGGCCCCCGGGCAGCAGGGCGGCGAGACCGGCAAGCTGCGAGCCACGGTCAGCCAGCTGGAGCACGCGCTGCTGGCCAGGGTCCGGGTGGAGCAGGCCATCGGCGTGCTGGCCGAGCGACACCGGATCAAGCCCCGCCAGGCCTTCGAGCAGCTCAGGACCGCGGCGCGCAACCGCGGCCGCAAGGTCATCGACATCGCCAGCGACGTGGTCGCCAGCGCCTCCAACCCGCTGCTCCAGCTGCCTGAGGAGCTGTCCCGGCCGCGGGCCGCGCCGCGCCGCGCCGCGCCGCGGCCCAACAGCGCCTGACCCGCCGGGACGAGCCCGGCCCACCTCACCGGCCAAGAAGCCGTCAGCGCAGGTCGCTGGCGGCTTTTTGCATCGGTCGGCCGGGCCACCATTTGTTACTTGTTGTAGTCATGGTTAGACGTTTCGTCACGGCGGGTAACTGAAGCGTCGAGGGTCACAACGGCCCGGGACGAGGGCGAGAACGTGGACGACGGGGGATCTCCCGGCCGCCTGCTCATCATCGGGGGCGCCGAGGACAGGTGCTGCGGCGCGGGGCTGCTGGAGCGCTTCGCGGAGCTGTGCGGCGGCGAGCAGGCCCGCATCGTGCTGGTGACGGCGGCCACCGGGCAGCCTGACCAGGTGCGCGCGGACTACGAGCAGGTGTTCCGCAAGCTCGGCGTGCACCGGGTCACCGAGCTGCGCATGCACGGCCGGGCCGACGCCGACAGCGAGCAGGCCGCCGCCACGCTGGCTGGCGCCACGGGCGTGTTCTTCAGCGGCGGCGACCAGTCCCGGCTGCGCACCCTGGTCGGCTCGCGCTCGGCCGACGTGCTGCGCCAGCGGCTGGCCTGCGGCCTGGTCGTGGCCGGGACCAGCGCCGGCGCCACCGCGCTGGGCCACGTGATGATCCTGGGCGGCAACGGCGCCGACGTCTCGGCCGCCGCCGTCCGCACCGGCCCCGGCCTCGGCCTGGTCCCCAAGTCGCTCATCGACATGCACTTCGGCGAGCGTGGCCGGCTCCCGCGGCTGCTCAGCGCGGTCGCGCTGGACCCCGATCACCTGGGCATCGGCATCGACGAGAACACCGGGATCCTGGTCGAGGGCAGCCTGTTCGAGGTGATCGGCTCCGGCGTGGTGACCGTCGTGGACGCCGAGGACGCCACCGTCGTGCACGCGGCCGGCGAGTGCGACCCCATCACCCTGTTCGGCGTGCGGCTGCACCTGCTGCCCGCCGGCTGCCTGTTCGACTTCGCCACGCGGACCCCGGCCATCGGGCCCGGGCACGACCGGTACTGACCCGGAGGGAACCCGGTGCGCTGCACTGACCTGCGCCATCTCGGCGGCCCGAACGTGTTCACGGCCAGCCCGGTGAGCGTCGCCCGGCTGGAGCTCGACGAGCTGACCGGCCAGGAGACCACCGGCTACCCGGGCCTGGCCCGGCGGCTGACCCGCCTGCTGCCGGGGCTGGCCGGCCACCACTGCGCGGCCGGGCGGCCCGGCGGCTTCCTGGCCGCCATGGACCGCGGCACCTATTTCGGCCACGTCACCGAGCACGTCGCCCTGGAGCTGTCCTGCCTGGCCGGCCGCGAGGTCTGCCTGGGCCGCACGCTGTGGGCGGGCGCCGACGGCCACTACGACGTGGTCCTGGAGTGCCCGCCGGACGAGCCCGCCACCTCGCCGGTGCCGGCGCGGCTGCTCGATGCCGCCATCGAGATCACCGAGGACCTGGTGGCGGGCCGGGCCCCGGACGTGGACGCGCGACTGGCCCCGATCACGATTTTGCGGCAACAGGGTGAGCTCGGGGTCAGTACCGCCGCCATCGCCGATGCCGCCCGGCGCCGGGGCATACCGGTCCGCCGGGTCGGGGCCACGAGCATGCTGCGGCTGGGTTACGGCCGCAACCGGCGGCTGGCCTGCGCGGCGCTCACCGAGCTGACCTCGGCCGTGGGGGTGGACATCGCGGCCGACAAGATGCTGGCCAAGCAGCTGCTGGCCGACGCCGGGATCCCGGTCGCCGAGGGCGTCCTGGCGGCCAGCGCCGAGGAGGCCGCCCGGGCCCTGGGCGTGCTCGGCCCGCCCGTGGTGATCAAGCCGCTCCGGGGCAACCACGGCCGGAGCGTGACCGTCGGCGTGCGCACGCCGCACGAGGCCATCACCGCGTTCGGCCAGGCCGGGGCCGGCGGGACCGGGGCCGGCGGGACCGGCTCGCCGGTGATCGTGGAGCGGTTCGTGACCGGCCACGACTACCGGGTGC
>JBOHCO010001456.1:0-1025 GCA_050698895.1 Streptosporangiaceae bacterium | reverse complement strand
CTGCGAGGACAACGACGGCTGGCGCTGGGAGCCGGTATAGCCGTCATGCACGCGATTGCGAACGCCCCAGATGGCCAATTCGCGCCGGAACGCGCGGGAAATCCTGGTTTCCCGATGCGGTGGCCGGGCAGGCAAGCCGATACTGGGCCGGTGATCGGCGCTGCGTTCGGGGTCAGGCTTGCTGAGGCCCAGTGCGGCGACGAGGATGCTTTCGCCTGCCTATTCCGGGATGTCCAGCCCGCGCTGCTGCGCTACCTGCGGATCACCGCGCCGGGCGCGGCTGACGACGTGGCCAGCGAGACCTGGCTCCAGGTGGTCGCCGGGCTGGCCGGGTTCAGCGGCGGCGAGGGCGCGTTCCGAGCCTGGCTGTTCACCATCGCCCGGCACCGGGCCATCGACTGGGGCCGCTCGCAGGCCCGGCGGCGTACGGTCCCCCTGGCCGAGAGCGACTCCGCCGAGCGGCTGACCGTGCCCGACGCCGCCGAGGCGGCGATGGAGCGGATCTCCACCCGGGCCGTGCTGGCCCGGGTGTCGACGCTGCCGGCCGATCAGGCCGAGATCATCCTGCTGCGGGTGGTGGCGGGCCTGGACGCCACCGAGGTGGCCCGCATCGTGGGCAAGTCCCCCGGCGCGGTCCGGGTCGCCGCCCACCGCGGCCTGCGGCGGCTGGCTGCCGCGGCGGATCGAGCGGGTGTAACACGATGACCTGCCCGGGCGCTTCACCTGGCGAGATGCCCAAGACCCCCGTTCCGGGCCAGGCCGGGCCCGAGCTTGACGAGCAGCTTCTCGACGTCATCCTGGCCGGCCAGCATCTGCCCCCCGACGCACCCTCGCAGGCCCACGTGGTCGCCGAGATGCTGGCCAGCCTGGCCGGCCCGGCCGACCCCGGAGACCTGACCGCCGAGCCGGCCGTGCGATCGGCCTTCGCTCGCGCCGCGTCCTCGGCTGCCCGGCGCGGCCCGCCCATCCCGGCCAGCCCCGCCATCCCGGCCGGCCCGGTCCCGCCTAGCCGGGCTGAGCCCGGC
>JBOHCO010001455.1:0-5394 GCA_050698895.1 Streptosporangiaceae bacterium | reverse complement strand
CGGTGGCCGTCGCGGCCAGGGCCAGGTACCGGGACCGGCGCAGCGCGGTGTAGCCGGTGGCGGCGAGGGCCAGCAGCAGGATCACGTCGAAGCCGGCCCAGGCCACGTCGTAGTGCGGGGAGGACTGGCGGGACGGCAGCGACTCCCCGATGTAGACCGTCCACGGCACCATGATCACCGCGAACAGGGTGAACAGCGGGCCGGCCCAGCGGACGACGCGGGCGTCGTCCACCAGGACCTTGTTCTCCGGCTCCGCCGCCGGGCTGACCAGGTCGTCGGCGTTCTCGGGCGTCGTCACGTGCGGGCCGGCCCTCTCTTGCCAGGGGAGAGCCTCAGTTACCCGGCGCCGGCCGCGGCAAACGGGCCGGCGCCGGGGCGGGCGCCGGGTCCGCGCCGTCGACGGCCAGCCGGGGCAGGACGCGGTCCAGCCAGCCGGGCAGCGCCCAGTTGGCCGGCCCGATGAGGTGCATCAGCGCCGGCACCAGCAGGCCGCGGATGATCAGCGCGTCGATCAGCACGGAGAAGCCCAGCGCGAAGCCGAACTCCTCGAGGATCCGGTGGCCGCCGAGCAGGAACGACCCGAAGACCAGGATCATGATGCCCGCCGCGCCCGCGATGATCCGGCCGCTGCTGGCCAGGCCCGCGGTGACCGCCTGGTGGTTGCGCCGCGAGGCTCGTCCGCCCAGCGCGCCGTCCGGGGCGTCGTGCAGCCCGTGCCACTCCTCCTGGATCCGGCTGACCAGGAAGACCAGGTAGTCCATGGACAGCCCGAACAGCACCGAGAACATGACCACCGGGACGAAGGAATCTACCGGCCCGGTGCCGGACAGGCCCAGCACCGAGCTGCCCCAGCCCCAGTGGAAGACGGCGTTCAGGGCGCCCAGGCCCGCCCCGACCGACAGCAGGTTCATCACCGAGGCGACCAGCGGGATCAGCAGGCTGCGGAACACCGCGAGCAGCAGCACGAGCGCGAGGATCACCACCACGGCGATAAACAACGGCAGCTTGCTGGTGAGCACCTGCGCGAAGTCGATGTTGGCCGCCGTGACCCCGCCTACGTGCACGACCAGGCTGGTGCCGTGCGCGGCGTGCGGGATCAGCTGCTGGCGGAGGGTGTCGACCAGGCTGATGGTGGGCTGGTTCTGGGGGCCGCTCGCCGGGTCGACCGTGGCCAGTTCGACCCTCCCGTCAGGTGAGGTCAGCGGGGCGGTCACGGTGGCGACGCCAGGCGTGCGCGCGGCGGTGGCCAGCAGGCGGCGGAACGCGGTGGCATCGGCGGCCGAGCCGGCCCGGGCGACCAGTTCGAGCGGGCCGTTGAAGCCGGGCCCGAATCCGCGGGCCAGCGTGGCGTAGGCCTGGCGGGTGGTCCAGCCGGCCGGGTCGGTGCCGGCGTCGGAGGTGCCGAGGGTGAGCGCGAAGGTGGGCAGCGCGAGCGCGACCACGGCGGCCAGGGCGCCCAGCGCGACGACCCAGCGGCGGGCCTCGACGAACCGGGCCCAGCGCAGCCAGAAGCCCGCGGGGGCCTCGCCGGCCGGCCCGTCGGCGGCCAGCCGGCGGCGCTCGCGCCGGGACAGCGCCCGGGGCCCGAGGAAGCCGAGCAGCGCGGGCAGGAAGGTGAGCGAGGTGGCCATGGTCAGGGCCACGGCCAGGGCCGCCGCGACCGAGACGCCGTACAGGAAGCTGACGCCCAGGGCGAACTGGCCGAGCAGCGCGACGCACACCGTGCTGCCGGCCAGCAGCACGGTCCGGCCGGACGTCCGCACGGCCAGGGCCACCGCGTCGAGCTGGGGCGTGCCCGCCTTCAGCGCGCTGCGGTACCGGCCGATGATGAACAGCCCGTAGTCCACGCCGACGCCGAGGCCGATCAGGATGGCCAGCTGGGTGGACACGCTGGAGATGCCGAACAGGTGGCTGAGCAGGCCGACCAGCGAGACGCTGATGGCCAGGGCCAGCAGCGCGCTGGCCAGCGGCAGCAGCGAGGCCAGCAGCGCCCCGCCGAACACGATCAGCAGGATGGCCAGCGCGGCCGCGATGCCGACGCCGAGCGACCGGCCCAGGCCGGCCCGCTCGGAGTTGCTGATGGCCGGGCCGCCCAGCGAGATGTGCACGTCGGCGCCGTCGGCGGACTCGGCCGCGCTGATCAGGCGCCGCGCGTCGGCCGTGGTCACCCGGGCCGTGGGCCGGTTCCAGGTCACCCGGGCGAAGGCCACGGCGCCGGACCGGCTGATCTGCCCGGCCCCGGCCGGGCCGTAGGGGCTGGCCACGCTCTCCACGCCGGGCACGGCGGCGGCCCTGGCCAGCGCCGCGGTGACCGCGGCCCGGACCGGGGCGGACCGGATGGCCGCCCCGCGGGTGGCCTGGATCACCACCTGGTCGCTCTCGCCCGACACGGCCGGGAAGCTGGTGGCCAGCAGGGTGGCCGCGGCCTGCGAGTCGGTGCCGGGCAGGCTGAGGTTGGTGGTGAAGCTGGTGCCGGCCGCCGCGCCGGCCCCGGCCACCGCGACCAGGGCCAGCAGCCAGCCGGCCAGCACCCTCCAGCGATGGGTGTAACACCAGCGACCCAGACTCGCCATAACCGCGACCTCCGTATGCTCCGTGCGGGCACGCCCGTCGCGCCCAGGGCCTCATGGTGGCGGCGGTCCACTGCTCGCGTCGTGAGCCTGGAGGCTCGATCTCCGGTCGTCCGGCGGGGGTACCGACGGGCTCGCCGCGGCCCCGGTACACCCCTGGGTGTAGGCGCGGAATCGGCTTCGCGGCGTATGACGTCCGGGACCGCGGTGGGTACCGTCGGATCATGTCCAGCACCGTCGCGGACTCCGACCTGGAGCCGCCGCTGATCCGCCGCCTGGCGGCCCGCCGATTCACCGGCCCTCAGCTGGCCGCCATCGACGCGGTGGCCATCGCGGTGGTGGTCGTGGCCACGGAGGTCCTGATGACGCCGCGGGCGCCCCGGGTGTCCGGGACGGCCTGGGACGTCGTCGGCCTGGCCGCCTACCTGGCCGCCGCAGTGGCCACGCTGGGCCGCCGCCGGGCGCCGCGGCGGGCGCTGGCCGCGGTCGTCCCCATCACCGTGGTGGCGCTGATCCTGCGGGCCGGCGGCCCGACCGTGTTCCTGGCCGCCCTGACCCTGTACTCGGTGGTGGCCGTCTGCGCCCGCCGGACGGCGGTCATCGTGACCGGCGTGGTCGCCGGCGCGGTGCTGGCGGGCGTCCTGGCCGGCGGCGGCCAGCAGGTCGCGGAGGTCGCCCTGGCCGATCCGGCGCTGATCCTGCTCGGCTGGCTGGCCGGCGAGAACACCCGGGCCAGCCGGGTCTACGCCCGGCAGCGGGCCGAGCGCGCCGCCGAGCGGGAGGCGGCGGCCAGGACCGAGCGGGCCGAGCAGGTCAGCCGGGCCCTGGCCGACGAGCGGGCGCAGATCGCCAGGGACCTGCACGACATCGTGGCCCATGCCATGAGCGTCATCGCGGTGCGGTCCGGCGTGGCCCGCATGGTCATCGATTCGGACCCGGACCAGGCCCGCGACGCCCTGGCCATCATCGAGACCACCACCCGCCGGTCGCTGCACGAGATGCGGCTGCTGGTCGGGGTGCTGCGCAACCCTGGCGACCAGCCCGCCGAGCTGAGCCCGGTGCCCGGCCTGGCCGACCTGGAGCGGCTCATCGCCGACACCGCCGCGGCCGGCGTGGCGGTCGGGCTGGACGTGGACGGCGAGGTCCGGCCGCTGCCGCAGGCCGCCGAGCTGTCCGCCTACCGCATCGTGCAGGAGGCGCTGACCAACGTGGTCCGGCACGTCGGCCCGAGCCGGGCCCTGGTCCGGATCAGCTACCGGCCCGACGAGGTGCGCATCGAGGTCACCGACGACGGCCCGGCCGGGCCCGCGCCGCCGCTGACCCGCGCGGGCACCGGCCACGGGCTGATCGGGATGCGCGAGCGGGCCGCGCTGTTCGGCGGCGAGCTGGAGGCCGGGCCGTGCGCGGGCGGCTTCCGGGTCCGGGCCACCCTGCCCACCGCCGGCTTCCGCGACGACCGGCCGGCGGAGGACCGGCCGTCGGAGGACCGGCCGGCCGGGGACCGGGTCCGGTGACGATCCGGGTCGTGATCGCCGACGATCAGCAGCTGGTCCGCGGCGGCTTCGTGGTCATGGTCGGCGCGGCCCCGGACATGGAGGTGGTCGGCGAGGCCGCGGACGGCGCCCAGGCCGTCGCGCTGGTCCGCGAGCAGCGGCCGGACGTGGTCCTCATGGACGTGCGGATGCCGCTGCTGGACGGCATCGAGGCCACCAGGGCCATCACCGGTGACGCCGGCCAGGACGAGGCCAGGGTCCTCATCCTGACCACGTTCGACCTGGACGACTACGTGTACCGGGCGCTGCGGGCCGGGGCCAGCGGGTTCCTGCTCAAGGACACGGCGCCCGAGGAGCTGCTGGCCGCCATCCGGACCCTGGCCGCCGGTGACGCCCTGCTGGCCCCGGGCGTGACCCGGCGGCTGATCCGCGAGTTCGCCGCCCGCCCCGAGCCCGAGGAGCGGCCCTCGCCCGAGCTGCTGGAATCCCTGTCGGCCCGGGAGCGCGAGGTGCTGGTCGAGGTGGCCGGCGGCTGGTCCAACGCGGAGATCGGGGAGCGGCTGCACATCTCGGCCGCCACGGCCAAGACCCACGTCAGCCGTCTGCTGATGAAGCTGGGCGCCCACGACCGAGCCCAGCTGGTGATGATCGCCTACGAGACCCGGCTGGTCACCCCGGCCTGACGCGGTACACCTCCAGGCTGACCGGCGGGGCCGGCCAGCGGGCGTACCCGGCTCCCGGCGGCCCGGCGCGGTACCCCGGCGGGACGACGCCAAGTCGAGCCTCTGGGCTCATGACGCGCGGCCCGCCGCTGACCAGCATGGGAACCCGCGGGCGCGCGGCACGGGCCGCCGCCAGGACAGGGAGGTTCTCATGGCTGACTCGGAGCCGGCGGCGGTGACCCCGGTGCAGGCCGAAACAGCGTTCCGGTCCGCGCGGGCGCTGCGCTACCTGTACCTGTTCCGGACCGGGTTCTCGGCGTTCTGGGTCGCGCTGGTGTTCGGGCTGGCCTCGGCCCAGACCGCGGGTAGCACGCTGGGCTGGCTGGCCGCGAGCCTGCTCGTCATCTATCCCGTCTCGGACGCCGTGGCCACCGTCGCCGACGTCCGCTCGAGCCGGATCGCGGCGGGCCGGGTCCAGTGGCTCAACGTGATCCTGGACGTGGCGGCGGCGGCCGCGATCCTCGTCGCCGTGCGGTCCAGCCTGGCCGCGGCGATCACCGCATTCGGCGGCTGGGCCATCCTCAGCGGCGCCGTCATGATCTACCTGGCGGTCCGCCGGCAGCGACCGCTGGGCGGCCAGTGGCTGCTGATCATCAGCGGCGCGGGCTC
>JBOHCO010001454.1:0-2961 GCA_050698895.1 Streptosporangiaceae bacterium | reverse complement strand
CCCGGTGACCGGGGGCTGGCGGGAGGCCCGCACCGAGGTGGTCATCACCGGGCTGGCCGTGCTGGCGCTGTGCGGGGCCGCGCTGGCCTTCGCCGGGCCGGCCGGCGCGGCGCTCACGCTGGCCGGGGCCGGGGTCGCCGGGCTGGTGGTGCTGCGCTTCCTGGCGCCGCGGGGCGACGACCTGCCCTACTTCGAGCGGCCGGAGGACGGGCCGTACCGGACCATCTTCACCGGCTTCTGGCGCCGCCGGGCCGAGGTGCAGTCCGCGGCGCAGGCCATGACCAGCTACGACTTCGGGCTGCGCGGCACGCTCCAGCACCTGCTGGCCGCCCGGCTGGCCGAGCGGCACGGCGTCAGCCTGTACGACGACCCGGAGGCGGCCCGCCGGCTGCTGGCCGGAGGCGGCAGCGACCGGCTGTGGTACTGGCTCGACCCGGCCCGGCCGGGCGTGAGCGACGAGGGCCGCTCCGGCGGGATCCCGCTCCGTACCCTGGCCGCCATCATCGACCGACTGGAGCGACTGTGACTCTGGAGCGACTGTGACTGAAGTGACGTCCGCTGGGCCAGGACAGACCGCGCGCCGCTGCGGCGACATCCTCGACGAGGTGGAGCAGGCCGTGGTCGGCCACCGCCGCGGCCTGGAGCTGGTGCTGATCGCGATCCTGGCCGGCGGCCACGTCCTGCTCGAGGACCTGCCCGGCCTGGGCAAGACGCTGACCGCGCGGTCGTTCGCGCAGGTGCTCGGGCTGAGCTTCGCCCGCATCCAGTTCACCCCCGACCTGCTGCCCTCCGACGTGGTCGGCGCGCCGCTGTACGACCAGCGCACCGGCGAGATGGTGTTCCGGCCGGGCCCGGTCTTCACCCAGCTGCTGCTGGCCGACGAGATCAACCGCACGCCGCCCAAGACCCAGGCCGCGCTGCTGGAGGCCATGGGCGAGGGGCAGGTCAGCATGGACGGGGTGACCCGGACGCTGCCGCCGCCGTTCGTGGTCCTGGCCACCGACAACCCCCTCGAGTACGAGGGCACCTACGAGCTGCCCGAGGCCCAGCTGGACCGGTTCCTGATCCGGCTGCGGCTGGGCTACCTGAGCAAGGCCGACGAGGTCGCGATGCTGGCCCGGCGGCTGGACCGCAAGACCGAGCGGGCCGAGCTGCGCCAGGTGGTCGACGCCGCCGAGCTGCTGGCCATGCGCGAGTCGCTGGAGCAGGTCGAGGTCTCCCCCGACCTGCTCGACTACGTGGTCTCGATCGTCGGCGCCACCCGGGAGCACCCGCAGATCCAGGTCGGCGCCAGCCCGCGCGGCGGGCTGGCCCTGGTCCAGCTGGCCCGCGGCCAGGCGCTGCTGCGGCAGCGGGACTACGTGATCCCCGACGACGTGAAGAGCATCGCCGTGCCGGCCCTGGCCCACCGGATCACGCTGCGGCCCGAGCTGTGGGTCCGCCAGGTCTCGGCCGACGACGTGGTCGCGCGGCTGCTGGCTACCGTCCCGGTGCCGCGCACCGATCCGACCCGGCCGTCGGCCGGCTCGCGGTGACCAGGTCCGGCCAGGCGGACAGGGAGCCCGGCGGGGCGGCCGCCGCTGTCCTCCCGGCGGTTGTCCTCCCGGCGGTGTCCGACGACGCCCGCGAGTGCCGGGTGAGCTGGAACCTGTCCGGGCACGCCCGGCGGCTGCTGACGCTGGCCCTGGCCGGGCTGGTCATCGCGGCCCTGACCGGGCGGCCGGAGTTCGCCGGCCTGGCCGCGCCGGCCGTGCTGCTGCTGGCCACCTGGCGGCCCGGCCGGCCAGCCAGCGTGCAGGTCCGGGTCGGGGTGACCGCGCGGCAGCTGGTCGAGGGCGAGCAGGCCACCGTCGTGGTCACGGTCCGCGGCCAGCGCGGCTACACGGTCCAGGCCGAGATCAAGGCGGCCGAGTCGTTCGTGGCCGGGCCGGCCGCCAGGGCCGGCGCCGGGCAGGACGTGCTGCGCGTGCCGTTCCAGGCCGGGCAGTGGGGCATCCGGCGGCTCGGCCGGGTCGAGATCGTGCTGCGGGACCGGTTCTGGCTGTCCGAGGGACTCCTCAGCCTGGAACTGCCCCGGCTGGACTGCCACCCGCGGCCGGCCCAGCTGCGCAGCACGATCGTGCTCAGCCGGCTGCCGAGCCGGCTGGGCGAGCACCCGTCGCGCGCGGCCGGCGAGGGCATCGAGTTCGCCGGGGTGCGGCAGTTCGTGCCGGGCGACCGGCAGCGCCGGATCAACTGGGCGGCCACCACCAGGACCGGCACGATCCAGCTGAACACGTTCACCGCCGAGCGGACGCAGAACGTGGTCGTCCTGGCCGACGCATCCACGAACGTCGGCGAGGCCGGCTCGACGTCGCTGGACCTGGCCTTCCGCGCCGCCGCCGGGACCATCACCTGCTACCTGGCCGCGGGCGACCGGGTCGGGCTGATCGTCTACGCGGACCGGCTGAGCTGGCTCGGCCCTGGCCTCGGGCGGCGGCACTTCCACCGGCTGATGGACCTGCTGGTGGCCAGCCGCCGCGGCTGGGAGCGGGCGGACGGCCTGACCCGGCTGCCCAAGGCCGCGCTGCCGCCCGGCGCGCTGATCCTGGTGTTCAGCCCGCTGCTGCACCCGCGCCTGGTCGAGGCGCTGCGCGACCTGCGCGAGCGCGGCTTCAGCGTGCTGGTGGTGGACGTGCTGACCGCCGAGCCCTCGCTGTCGCGCAACCGCACCGACGAGCTGACCCGGCGGGTCTGGCGGCTGGAGCAGCAGGCGATCAGGTTCTCGCTGACCGAGCTGGGCATCCCCGTGGTGCACTGGGACGGCCGCCAGAGCCTGGACGAGCCGCTGGCCCCCTACACCCGGCGCGTGATGCTGGCGGGCCAGAGATGACGGACGGGGCGGGCGGGCCGGGCGGGCCGCAGGCGCTCAGCCGGGCGGACGCCACGGGCGCGCCCGGCGGGCTGGCCGGGACCGGGTGG
>JBOHCO010001453.1:0-3213 GCA_050698895.1 Streptosporangiaceae bacterium | reverse complement strand
CCGGCGGCCAGGGCGGCACCGGCGGCGAGGGCGGCGAGGGCGGCACCCACGGGTCGGGCAAGCCCGGCAAGCCAGGCGAGGCCGGGGAGAAGGGCGATCCGGGCGACGGTAACGGCGGTTCGGGCGGCAACGGAGGGTCCGGCGGCCACGGCGCGGCCGGGGGCACCGGCGGCGCGAAGCACTCCGCGGCCTCAGGCCCGAAGATCTATTACGCCCGTTAGGCGAGCATTCACCCGCCGTGCTCATTATTCACCGCACCTCGCGAGTGCGAGACGCGCGTTGTAACAGGCTGATCCCCCGGCCTGGGGGATACGTCGCCGCACCCCGCCGCCAACATGATCGTCCGGGTAACGGGCATCACGGCGGCACAGCGGCACAGCGGCACAGCGGCACAGATGGCAGGCTGAACGCGCAACGGAGGTCCTCGGCAACGGGCCGATCTTGGTCGACACCCGTCCTGCCGGACCTCCGTTGCCATGTCCGCGGATCCACGCGATCTCAGGCAAGCCACTCGACAGCAGACCGCAACCCTTAACTCCCCGGCATTGCCCCTAGAGTGGGCGGGTGCGGTCTGGGGCGGACGGGTCGGCGGGGCCTGCGCGCGGGCCTGCGGGGCTTGCGGCCCATCACGTGCGCCGTGACCGGCTGGTCAGCCTGCTGCTCGAGGGCACGGTCGGGGTAGTGGAGGCGGGGGCTGGTTATGGCAAGTCGGCTCTGGCGGCCGAGTGCCGGGCCGTCGCGGGAGTGGCGTCGGCGGTGGTCGGGCTGGGGGCGCCAGATGATGACCCGGCGGTGCTGGTCTCCTCGCTGAAACGAGGGCTGCGGGCGGGCGGTTTGTCGGACCTCGCCGGGGCCCTGGCGGGTGCCGATCCCGACGGCGGGGCCGACGTGCTCCTGGAAGGGCTGTCCGGCACGGCCGAGCCGGTGCTGCTGGTACTCGATGACGTTCATCACGTCCGCGGGCCGGACACCTCGGAGCTGGTGCTGCGGCTGGCGCGGGATCTGCCGGCGCCGCATCGGCTGCTGCTGCTGGGCCGTCGGCTTGCGCCGCGGCTCGAGCCAGCGCGCAGGCTGAGCGGGGCCGCGTTCCTGGACACCGCCGCGCTCGCGCTGACCGCGGCCGAGGTGACGCAACTGTGGCAGCAGCGGCTCGGCTGCCCCGCCGCGGATCACGATGTCCGGTACCTGCTGGAGGTGACCGGAGGCTGGGCCACCGCGGTGGTGCTGGCGGTGCCAGTCCTGGGAGCGCCAGCATCGGGAGGGCCGATTCCGGCCGGGCGCGGCGGTGCCGGGGCGGCGCTGCCCGCCGGGCCGGATGTCATCACGGCGCTGACCGGCGCGATGCTGGAGGCCCTGACACCGGCCGAACGGGCGGTTGTTGCGCAGCTCGCTCACCTGCCCCGGTTGTCACCGGAACTGGTGGACGACATCGCCGGCGCGGCGGGCACGTTCGACCGGCTGGTGGCCGTCGGCATCCCGCTGGTCCGGGCCCAGACGGGGTGGTGGGAGTTGCCCAGCCCGGTCGGCGCCCGCCTGGCGGCCCGGGCGGCACCGAGCCCAGCCGCAGCGGCCATGGCGGCGCGGGCGTACGCGCGCGGAGCGGACATCCTGGGCGCGGCGCGGGTGCTGCTCGCCGCCGGGTCGCCGGAGGTGGCGGCCGGCGTACTGGCCGGGGTGTCACCGGAGGCCGCCGAGGACATTGGCTGGGCGCAGCTTCGCGACCTGGTGGAGGCGCTGCCCGAAGCCGCAGTCGCCGAGCACCCCCGGGTGCTGGTGCACCTGGCGAGGACGGCCGAGACGGCGCACCGGCTGGATTCGCGGCGCTCGGCCCTGGAGCGAGCGCGGGCTATCACGGTCGCGTCGGCCGGCCGGGAGCAGGACGGCCTGGTCCGGGAGCTCGACGCCGAGCGGGCCCGGTATCTGATGTGGGACGACCGTACCCGAGCCGAGGCCGCGAAGCTGGCCAGGGCCGTGCTGGAGCAGGCCGGCGACGGCGAGATCATTGCGCGGATCCGGGCGCTGGATGTCCTGGGCCGGCTGGGGTGCGCGCTGTTCAGCGCGGAAGGCACCACCACCGAGGCCGAGCGGTTCCTGGCCGAGGCAGCCCGGCTGGCCCGGCGGATCGGGCAGCGGACCTGGGCGGCCCAGGCGTTGGTCCCGCTGGCGACGGCGATCTACCACGAACGCTGCCAGTTCGGCCGGGCGCTGGCCACTCTCGACCAGGCGCTGGCCGTCCTGCCTGCGCGCGGCCAGTACCGGGCGCTGGTGCTGAGCTTTCACTGCGACGTGCTCGCCGCGATCGGCCGGTACCGGGAAGCCGCCGCGGACCTCGCTGAGGCCAGGGCGATCGGCCGGGCCGCGGGCGAGGAATGGGCCCTGGCCCTGGCGTCATGGGGCGAAACGCTGCTGGCCTCATTCACCGGTGACCGGGACCGCACAGTCCGGGCGGTGCTGGATACCGAGGCACACCGGGACGCCTGGTTCGATCAGAGCGAGGGCGTGGAGTGGCTCGCCAACGCCGCGGACGCGCTGGACCGGGTCGGCGAGCACGAGATGGCACGGGAGCGGCTGACGGCGGCCCGGCAGCGGATGGCGGGATACGAGCGGCCGGTCATCCTGTTCGAGGCAGCCGTGCTCGGGCGGTCGGGTGACCCGGGCCGGGCCGAGGCGGCGATCGCGGCCTGCCTGGCCCGGTCCGACCTGACCCCGCTAGACCGGTGGCCGCTGCTGCTGCTGCGCGCGTATGCCGCGCTGCGCCGCGGCGACGACACCGCGGGCGCCCTGGCCGCCCTGGCCTTCGATACCTGCTATGGGCTCGGTCACCCCGAGGGCCCGCTGCTCCGCGAGCGGGCGGTGGCCCGCGCGCTGCTGCCCATCGCGGCCGCGGCCGGCTCGCGGGCGGCGGCGGACCTGCTGGACGGTGCCGGGCGGCTGTCGGTCAGCCTGCTCGGCGGCTTCGAGGCCCGCCGCGGCGGTGCCCTCGTGGATCTTCCGGCGGGCCGGCCGGCCGTGGCGATGCGGGTCGTATGCGCGGCCGGGGGCCGGATTCCCGCGGAGGCGCTGATGGAGGTCCTGTGGCCGGGGACCGGGCTGGAAGCCGGGCGCAACCGGCTGCGCAATCTGCTGAGTCGTCTGCGGGCGACGGCCGGGAGGGTGCTGGTCCGCGACGGCCCGGTGATCAGCCTGGAGCCGTCGGCCGAGGTAGATGCCGTG
>JBOHCO010001452.1:0-2689 GCA_050698895.1 Streptosporangiaceae bacterium | reverse complement strand
AGCCAGGCGATGCTGCCGCCGGGGTGACGCGCTCAGACTGACCGGAACTCGGCGAGCACGAGGCCGACCGGGATGCTCACCAGGACCAGGGCGACCAGCCCGCGGTACAGGTACAGTGGCCACGCGGGGCGGCGGACCGTTCCGCGCATCTGGCGGATCACCAAGGCGAGGGACACGACGAGGACAGCGCCGCCGATATCCGCCAGCCAGGTGAACCCCAGCAACGTGCCGGTCAGGACGGCGACGTTGCCCGTGTTCCACCCGATCATCTCGGAGTAGGCGGCGCGCCGCGGCGGCGCGGCGGGCGCGAGCAGCGCCTGGCCCGCGCCGAGGGCCACCTGAGCCACGCCGCCGACGAGCACCAGGTAGGCCGCGGCCCAAGCGCCGTGCTCCGTTGGCGCTGGCGCGATCGCCGCTGAGACCAGGCCGCCGAGGACGATGCAGGCCGTGCCGAGCACCGCGAACGGGAGCACGCGAGACCACCTGTCGGGCAGGCGGGCAGAGACGTTCCGAGGCATAAATATGATGGTACTAGTTACAACGTCGCCGACTCCGGCCGGCTCAGGGAGGGGATGACGTGCACGGCGAATACAAGGAGCCGGGCGGCAAGCTCGTCGTCGCCGACGTCGAGGTAGAAGATAACCAGGTCGCCCTGGCTCAGATCAGCGGTGAGTTCTTCCTTGAGCCCGGCGACGGGCTGGCGCGCATCAACGCCGCCGTGACCGGCCTGCCATCCTCCGCTGATACCGCCATGATCGTGGCGCGGGTGCGGGCCGCGCTGGGTCCCAGGGCAATCCTGGCCGGATTCTCGGCCAGGACGGTCGCGGTCGCGCTCCGCCGGGCCCTGACCCGGGCCAGTACCTGGCAGGCCCACGACTGGCAGCTTATCTGGGAGCCTGCGCAGGAGCCGGCGTTGCACATGGCGCTCGATGAGGTACTGGCCAGGCAAGTCGCCGCCGGCCGCCGGCCGCCGACACTGCGGATCTGGGAATGGGCTTCCCCGGCGGTCATCGTCGGCAGCTTCCAGTCGCTTCGCAACGAGGTCGACGCGGCCCAGGCTCGCCGCCTGGGGATCACCGTGGTGCGGCGGATCAGCGGCGGCGGGGCGATGCTCGCCGAGCCGGGCCAGGCCATCACCTACTCGCTGTACGCGCCGCCGTCGCTGGTCGCGGGCATGTCGTACGCCGACTCCTACGCCTACCTGGACGATTGGGTGATCGGCGCGCTCACCGCGGACCTGGGCCTGAGCGTCTGGTACCAGCCGCTTAATGACATCGCCGCCGCGTACGGGAAGGTCGGCGGCGCGGCGCAGAAGCGCTTGGCCGGCGGCGCCGTGCTGCACCACGTGACGATGGCCTACGAGTTCGACGCCACGAAGATGACGCGAGTGCTGCGGATCGGCCGGGAGAAGCTGTCGGACAAGGGGATCCCGAGCGCCGCCAAGCGCGTCGACCCGCTGCGCCGGCAGACCCAGCTGCCGCGAGCGGAGATCATCGCCCGACTAGTCGCGCACTTCGGCCGTCGTCACGGCCTGACGCCCGGCGGCCTGAGCAACACCGAGTTGGCGGCCGCACGGGACCTGGCGGAGACGAAGTTCACTCGCGACGAATGGACAAGGCGGGTGCCCTGACCGGCAGCACGCTCCCGTGTTATCTATGGTCTTCCTCGGGATCAGGGGGACTCGGGCGTTGCCTCCGGCGACCGGTCAGGCGGCCCGAGGCGAGCGGGCCGGCTAGCCGCGGCCCAGCTAGGAGCGGCCGGGAACGCCCGCCGCTGGCCGCGCCTTCATCATGCAGACCCAGCCCTCGGGCAGCTCCCCGGAGATGAGGAACACCCGAAGCCGGGCCACCGCCTCCGGCGACAGCAGCTCGTCGGCCTTCGGGTAGAGGATCTTCTCCTCCTTAAGGTTGTGGTGCAGGAGCTGGGCGGTCAGCCGCTTGCCGAGCGCGAGTCCGGTGCCAGCGTCGCCGTGGTCGTCCGCGCGCTCCAGCGAGTCGAGCGTGGCCCATAGCTGCGCGTGATCGCGGAGCATGACGAACACCGGCGCGGCCAGGCCTGGCTCGGCCTGGTGAAGGAGCGGGAACAGGAACTCTTCCTCCAGGTAGATGTGGCGGCGCAGCGCGCCCATCGCGCGTGTCAGCGGCAGCCGGTTGCCGGGTGAGGCGGTGAACGCCGCGACGCCGTCGTCGATCTCGTGATGCTCGTGCTCGAGAGCTTCGGCCAGTGAGCTGGTCTGCATGTCTGCCTCGTATCGTCGTCGATCCTGCTGCCCGGCCCGAACCTTCCGATGTTTATACTATGGTATTCATGCAAAAGCTGGGAGCTGGCGTGTACTTCACGGACCGGGGCATCGAGGAGCTCGGCGAGCGGCGCGGCGAGGAGAGGGTGACGCTGGGCTGGCTGGCCGCCCAACTCCGGGTCTTCGTCGACCTGCATCCCGGCTTCGACGCCCCGGTCGGTAGGCTGGCCACCTGGCTGGCCCGCGCGGAAGGCGAGGGTGATGAGTGGTGAACCACGCAGTGCGCGACTCGCTGGCGGCCGGCTGAGCCCGTGCGATACGCGCTGAGGGTCCGGCTGACCGCCGGTGACGTAGGAAGCCGGGTCGTGATCCGCTGGCGCCGCCCGGCCGGCGACGCCGGCGAGGAGATCACCGACGTCCTGGGCGTCCTGGAAGCCGCCGACTGCGCGA